>JAZNCD010000034.1:0-51572 GCA_045587365.1 Clostridia bacterium | reverse complement strand
AGCAATTGATAAAGAGTTTGAGGTTGTTGATATTAAAGAGGCTCTGGGGCGTATAAGTGCAGGAGTTGTCTCTGCGTGCCCTCCGGGTGCGGCGGTGCTTGTCCCGGGGCAATACATTGACGAGGCGGCAGTTGATTTTATAATAAAAAACAATGTTGCAGATAAAATAGAAGTGGTATTACCGTAGATAAAGGGGTGGTTTATGTGATGCAGGATATAATAGGGCATAGCGAAGCAAAACAATTGCTTTGCCGCTCAGCAGATAGCGGACACATAAGCCATGCATATATTTTTGAGGGACCGTCCGGGGTTGGCAGACTTTCTCTTGCAAAGGCATTTGCAGAGAAAATTTCAGAATGTCAGAAGAATGTAAGACTTGAAA
Organism: Clostridia bacterium; assembly: GCA_045587365.1. GTDB lineage: Bacteria > Bacillota > Clostridia > Monoglobales > Monoglobaceae > UMGS1820. Next base: position 51,190 of record JAZNCD010000034.1, on the reverse strand, counting down.
ATAATCCCGATGTAATTGTTGTAACAAACGAGCTTTATGATTCGTCTAAGAAAAAGAAGAGTGTTTCAATAGACACCATTCGTTCAATGAAGGCGGATGTATATATAAAGCCATATATGTCAAGGCGTAAGGTGTATATAATTCCAAACGCCGACAGTATGCTCTCTGCGGCGCAGAACTGCTTGCTTAAAGTGTTTGAAGAGCCGCCCGAGTATTGTACAATTATTCTGATTGTCAGCAACTCAAATGCTCTGTTGCCGACCATTTTGTCAAGAGCAACTCTGCTTCGGTTGCAACCACTTGATACCAATGATGTAGAGAGTTATTTAAAAGAAAAAAAGGGTGTTGCCGACGATATGGCAAAGTCACTTTCGATTATGAGTGGTGGAAGCATCGGAAAAGCCCTTGCGTTGTCGGAGGATACAGAGGTAATTGCCCTGAGGGGCGAGACCATCGGGCATCTTGTGGCGATTTGTAAAAACGGATACAAACCCCTTTATGATTTTATAAGGTTTTTAAAGCAAAATAAGGCATCGGTTAACACGATTTTTGATATTATGCTGGGGTGGGCAAGCGATATTGCACGCATTAAAATTACAGGCGGGACCGATTTGGTTTTAAACACCGATAAAAGGGCGGAGCTTACAGAGGTATGCTCTGCCATTACAAAAGAGGCAGCAGTACGATTTGAAGAAATTGTATTAAAGTATTCTCTTATTACAAGTAAAAATGCAAATTATCCAATTGCCATGCAGTGTATGGCAACGGAATATTGGGAGGAAATCCATGGTAGAAATTATAGGAGTGCGCTTTAACAGTGCAGGTAAAATTTATTACTTTGACCCAAAGGGTACAAAGGTTGATGCAGGCACAAAAATATTGGTAGAGACCTCGCGTGGCGTGGAGATGGGGCACGTTGCTCTTGCCAACAGTCAGGTTGAGGATTCGGAAGTTGTTCAGCCTCTTCGTCCCATTGTGCGTGTTGCTACCGAGGCGGATTTTCGTCAGGCAGAAGAAAATAAGCAAAAAGAAAAAGAAGCTTTTGTAATAGCAAACGAGAAAATTCAAGAGCATAAAATAGATATGAAGCTTGTTGATGTAGAATATACTTTTGACCGCAGTAAGATACTTTTTTACTTTACTGCAGACGGCAGAGTTGACTTCCGTGAGCTTGTAAGGTCTCTGGCAGGAATATTCCACACAAGGATTGAGCTTAGGCAGATTGGTGTAAGAGACGAAGCAAGACAGCTTGGAAGCTATGGTATCTGTGGCAGATACCTTTGCTGCGGTAGCTTTCTTGATGATTTCAGACCCGTGTCAATCAAAATGGCAAAGGAGCAGGGACTATCCCTTAATCCAACCAAGATATCTGGTGCATGCGGCAGACTTATGTGTTGCCTTCAGTACGAACAAAATGTCTATGATGAAATGTTGAAAAAACTGCCTCATAAGGGTGCCGTGGTGAAAACCGAGGACGGAACAGGCACTGTTGTGGATGTTGCAACACTGAAAGGTGCAGTTAAAGTAAAGTTTGAAGATGGCGATGCCTTCAGGTTTGGCTCATACAAAATCGGCGAGTTCGAGGTTTTGAAAAAAGGTGTGGCAAAAGTCAACGGAGACAACGAGAAAATAACAGAAGAAGAGATACAGGAATAATTGTTTAAAATTATTGTATAATTAAAGCACAGCCGACAATAATTTATTCAGGAAGATTGGTAAAAGGGGGTGACTGTCTTGGCAAAGGGAAGTCCGGGAACGATTGCTCAAAACAAAAAGGCGTACCACGACTATTTTGTTGACGAAGAAATAGAAGCCGGTATAGAGCTTGTGGGCACAGAGGTAAAGTCTGTAAGGCTTGGCAGAGTTAATCTTAAGGATAGCTATGTCTCCTGTAAGACAGGCGAGGCAATTCTGATTGGAATGCATATAAGCCCTTATGAGCAAGGCAGTATATTCAACCACGAGCCCCTGAGAGCAAGACGACTGTTACTTCATAAAAAAGAAATAAATAAGCTGATAGGACTTACCTCTCAGCAGGGATATACGCTTATTCCGCTTAAATTATATTTTAAAGGACAACGGGTAAAGCTTGCACTTGGACTCTGTCGTGGTAAAAAGAACTATGACAAGAGGGCATCAATGGCAGAGAGAGACGCAAAGCGGAATATGGACAGAGTAATAAAAGAGAGAAATATGGGATATTGACTTGTTACAAAACGGAGTTTTCCGTTTGTATATACAATGCGTAGCGGTAGCGGAGCATAAAGCAGGGCTCCCACAAAAGCCAAAAGCTTTTGCGGGAAAAAGGAGCAGCTGACACAAAAGGCGAAATGCCGACCGAAAAGGGAGGAATGAGCGACTATGTCGAGCTTCGACGACAGGGGGATGTAAAGGCTTCGACGGGGTCGCGGAGACTCAGGGAGCGAGCCGCAGTGGGTACTGCGTAAAAAACCCAACTTTTTAAATTAAACGCTAACAATAATTTAGCTTACGCTGCCTAAACTTTGCAGCTGCCTTACTGCGATTACCGCGCTCGCAGACTAAGGTATCATCCAAGCGGTGAACGTGAGTTTGGAAAGCTTTGACCAAACCATGCATCTATGAAGCTACTGCTTGCAGAGGCTTGTTTGTGAGCCACTGCACAGCGGAAATCTAAATCACAAACTACGCTCGTAGCGCCCTGTGGGGACGCTTCTTCGGACAGGGGTTCAATTCCCCTCATCTCCACCAAGAAAAAGAGATAATTTTACTGTCTGTAAAATTATCTCTTTTTCAGCTAAATTCGCCTGACGGCGAGCTAAATTGAACAAGTTCAGCTAAATTGCCATCGGCAACTAAATGTGCTTCGCACGCTAATAGCGAATTTAATTTAGCTACTCCAAAGGAGTTATTTAGCTATGGAACGAAGTGAAATAATTTAGCTTTGCAACTTGTTTCAAAATTTAGCTAAAATTAACTTGACAGTAAAATCATATCGTACATACAGAAAAAAAGACTTGTCAATAGACAAGTCTCAGACTAATGAAGCGTTCCTTTCAGGAACATTAAGCAGCCTTCGGCTATGAAGTCGCTTTGCAACTAAAATCTGTTGCATCTATTATGAATGTGAATGCCAGACAAAAAGAGACAGATTTCGCATTCGAAATCTGTCTCTTTTTAGTTATCTTATATCCTCTACCACTGTTTCGGGTGGGACAAGAAGCACCTCGGGGTTTTCGAGAATTTTTTTCAGTTTTTTATAAGCGGTTGCATAGTAGTGTCCGTCACAGATGCGTTCGTCACAGGTTATTGTAAAGTCAAGAAGTTTTTTCCGCTCCACCTCGCCGTGTTTATTCAGAACATACTCGGTACGTTTTCCGCCCATAGCAATAAAAACAGGCAGGTTACCAAAATCGTACAGATGGTGGTAAATCGGAGGCATACCAAGAGAGCCCATATTGGTAATAAACATAGAGCCGTGGAAAGGACTAAGCTTGGTCAAAAACCGCGGCAGCATACCAAAGTAGTCAAGAAATTTAAGAAGGGCAACCGCCGACTTTAACAAAACGCCCGGCAGACTGACCAGAACGCGTGCCGCGGTGTCCATATTGTTTTGGTCACCCTCGGTTTTGTTTTCTTCTATCTGGCTTTTGAGCTGATTATAAACTGTTTCTAAAGTGTCATTGGGAGTTGCCATAAGCTTTACAACCGTCTCAGGAGCATTAAGCTTAAGCTCCTTTTTTATTGCCATACAAATTTCAATGTTGTTTCTTGCGTAAACTCTCTGCCCCCGGATAAATCGGTTAAGTCCCGGCAACTGCGAAACAACACGGATGTATGCCGCCATAAATATATGAATCATACCAAGACCGCCCATCCCTTCTTTGCGCAGTCTGTGGATAAGCTCGTTACATTTTTCTACATCAATGGTAGCATGAAAGTTATTTGAAGCCCCGCCTCGTGTGGGCATAATAAAGGGGGATACTGCGTCCATGGGGATGCCGCCCCTGATTCGTCTGCCTTCCCTGCAAAACATAAAAACACCTCACCCTCATTTGATTAAATCTTACCATAAATTTCGATAAATTACAACAAAAAATTTCACATATAGATTTTATTATAAAAGTTATGAAAATAATTGAGTTTTTATGACAAATATGATACGATGATTCTCATAAAAAATACCACTCTTTCGAGTGGTATTTTTTTATTTGGGTCTTGTCATTCCAAAGTGAGAAAAGGCGGCATCGAGCTGGTCGTCGTTTAAGACCTTGCTTTTTGAAAGTCTTTCATATAGCTCGTGCTGAGTAGAGTAGTCAAGCACTCCGTAAGAGTAAAGACCCACAGAACTCTGAAAAACGCCGACAGAGTATCTTAAATCCTCGTCAAAATATTCGTTGATTTCTCCCGAATATACGCCCCATAGCTTTAAAAGTTCTTTTGCGGTTTTAATCTCTTCGTTGCTGTCGCCCACCTGATACTTGTTTATATATTTAAACTCCGGATAGCCGCTCATATCAACAGGGCTTTCGGTGTTTTCAACCAATGCATCAGGGGTTAGCCCTATACCGTTTATGTTATTGCCCTTGGGTGTCAGGTAATAGCCAATAGTAAATTTTATACTGTCGCCGCCAAGGAGATTTACCATATTCTGAATGGTTCCCTTGCCGTAGGTTTTTTTGCCAATCAATACGGCACTGTCGTTTTCTCTGAGGGCAGCTGCCAGAACTTCTGAGGCGCTGGCTGAATTTTCGTTTACAAGAACAACTGTGTTAAAATCGCAGGTATCTTCAAGAACCGCTGTATAGTTTACATTAAGGAGAGAAATCTTATGGTCTTCGGTAGTTATTATGCTACCCTTTGGAACAAGAAGGTCTGCCATTTCTATTGCCTGATTGAAGAGCCCGCCGCCATTGTCGCGGACATCTATAACAAGGTTTTTGATATTATTTTTCTTCGCCTCGTCAAGGGCATTCCTGAAGCACTCGGCGGTGTTGCTGACAAAGCCGTAAACGCGGATGTACATAAGCTTGTTTGTGCCATCTTCGTAGATTTTACTCTCAACAGATGTTCCAATTATCTCGTCACGCGCGACGTCCACATACATTATATCAGGCGTGCCCTTGCGTTTTATGCCTATCCTGAGAGATGTACCCTTTTCGCCGCGTATATACCCTGCGGCAGTGTCAGAGTTTACCCCTGAGAGCTGATGCTCATCAGCACTGACAATTATATCCCCAACCTTAAGGCCTGCATTTGCAGCCGGAGTATCGGGGATTACGCTTCTCACATCAACGCCGTCTGCACACATCTGAAAGGTAATGCCAATGCCCACAATAATGCCTGTAACCTGCTCCTGGAGTATGGCAGTATCATCAGAATTATAATATTCAGAGTGTTCGTCAATTGACTCTAAAATGCATTTCATTGCATCTTCATACAACTCGGGATGCTCTTCAAGTAGATTGAGAAGCCCGTTCTTATAAAGATTTTGTTGGGTTACATCGTCATATCTTGCGTGCATGCTCAAATATTCAACAATGGACTGAACTATCGCAGCCTTTTCTTTTCCCTCAAAGCCGTCATCTGTTGCAAAGGTGACAGAGCAAGAAGAAAAAATCATAAAGGCAGCAACAAACATTGATATAATTTTTTTGAATTTATCGTGGAAATTTTTCATAGCGATATCCTTTCGGGTTGTAATTATTTAAAGCTGAAGTATGGAATAGAAAGATTTCCGTCGACAGTTTTTGCGATTATAAACCAGACATCACTGTCAACGTACGAATTGAGCTGCTGAACATCGACCTTTGCGCCGTCGCTCATCCATATTGCGTCAGGCGAGAGACTGATTTCAAGGTATTCTGCCTCTTTTGCTATTCTAGTTGCACTTGTGCTTGAAGTTGCGGAAACTATCGAGCGCATTACTACCCTGTCAGTTGGTGTGTCGCAATAGTAGAGCTTGCCTGTGTATGCATAAAGTTCTACTATGCGATATCCGACTTCTGAGGGTGCCTCGGTTGCATCTGCAGAGACTTCGGTTATTTCTTCTGTGTCAGCAACCTCGTCGGCAAAAACAGGGATAGCGGACAGACACAAAATTAAAAGTAATATCAAAAGTTTCTTCATATATGTTCTCCTTATATGGAAAGGCTGTTTTACATCTTTTCGGGTGCAGAAATTTTAAGCATCTTCAAAATTCCGCCGATAACAATGCGTACACTGTCAATCAGCTTAAGGCGTGCCGCCATAAGGTCTTCTGCCTCGCCCTTTACGCGACAGGAGTTATAGAATGAATGAAAGTCTGTTGCAAGCTCCATTACATATCTTGTAATTCTTGCGGGCTCTAAGTTCTCTGCCGCAAATCTTATCTCCTCGGGCAGGTCTGTCAGTTTTTTGAGCAGGGTAAGCTCTGCCTCGTCTGTCAGGAGAGAGGTATTTATATCTGCATATGGCTTAACCTCTACGCCCTCTTCTTTAAGAAGACGAAGGATACTGCAAATTCTTGCGTGAGCATACTGAACATAGTAAACAGGGTTGTCGTTGCTCTGCTCTGCCGCAAGGGTTAAGTCAAAGTCAAGGTGGCTGCCTGCACTTCTCATATTAAAGAAAAATCTTGCAGCGTCAACACTTATATCTTCAAGGAGGTCAGATAAGGTGATAGCCTTACCTGTGCGTTTGGACATTCTTACAACCTCACCGTTTTGTGTCAGGCGAACAAGCTGCATAAGAACAACATCAAGTCGCTCGGGCGCAATGCCGACAGCGCTCAGGGCGTTTTTCATTCTTGCGACATGTCCGTGGTGGTCGGTGCCCCATACGTTGATTGCCCAGTCATATCCTCTTGTGGACAGTTTGTTTATATGGTAAGCAATATCTGCCGCAAAATAGGTGGGGATACCGTTTTGTCTGACAAGAACTTCGTTCTTTTCAAGCCCCATTTTTTCGCAGTTGAGCCATACTGCGCCGTCCTCTTCGTAGGTATAGCCGTTGTCGGTAAGCTTCTTTATGGTAGACATAACCTCGCCGTCGTTGTGAAGCTTGCTTTCTCTGAACCACACATCGTAGAAAATTCTGTACTTTTCCAAATCCTCACGCAGGGCGGTTACGTTTTTCTCAAGTGCGTATTCAATAAGAGCCGCCTTGCGTTCTTCTTCGCTGAGGCTTAAGTGCTTGTTGCCATTAATTTCAATAAATGCCTTTGCGTGTGCCTTTATATCATCCCCGTGATAGCCATCCTCGGGGAACTCGACTGCATCCTCGCCTTTGAGCGCCTGAATGTATCTTGCGTTGAGAGAGTTGCCGAATTTTTCTATCTGGTTTCCTGCGTCGTTTACATAAAACTCTCTTGTCACCTCATAGCCTGCGTATTCAAGCACAGATGCAAGACAATCGCCGAGGGCGCCGCCTCTGGCGTTACCCATATGCATAGGTCCTGTCGGGTTGGCGCTTACAAACTCAACCATAACTCTTTTCCCTTTGCCAAGGTCAATTTTACCGTAGTCAGTCCCCATAGTTTCTATTTGCTCCATTGTTTTATAAAGCCAGTTTGGAGAGAGGTAGAAGTTAATAAAGCCTGCACCTGCAACCTCGGTCTTTGCTATGTTTTCGTCTGAGGACATATGCGAAATAATAGCCTCGGCAATCTGCCTTGGCGCGCAGTGCATAGGCTTTGCCAGCATCATTGCAATATTGCAGGCAAAGTCACCGTGTTGCTTGTCCTTGGGGACCTCAAGCTTTATCATATTTGATATGTCAATATCCTCTCCAGACAGGGTGCCGTCTGCAATGGCAGAGTTAACCGCCGCTATGATTATATCCGAAATTTTACCTTTCATCTCTTCAAGAATATTCATTGGTACAAATCTTCCTTTCCAAAGTGTGTTATTATCGGTTATGTTTTATGAAAGTGGCTCTATTTTGACATTGAGAGAATTTTTGTGGAAATTCTCGTTATCTGCATCGACAGTATAGTCAACCTTCAGCCAGCCACTGTTTTCGTCAAAGCTGAAATCTACATCAAAGGTTTTTATAGATGCACTTATCTCACCATAGGGTGTCGGATAAAGGCAAAGCCGCTGCACTCCCTTGATGTATTCTATCTTCATATTAAACTTTCCTTTTCGCGTAACGACAGCGTTGCCGTCCCATACCTTGATTGTTGTGGTAGTGTCGGCAAAGCCCGTCATTTCACTTTCTTTATATATGATATAATGCTTGTCGTTTGCTTTGCCGAATTTACCGACGGTCTGAAGCTCTATGGGCTCGTCGAAATCTCCGTCTATATCCTGATATGTTTTTATGCTGATTAAAACATTGTTATCCATTGTAAATCCTCAATATTTTTCTATGTCAATTTTGTGTACGGCGCCCTCTATATGCTTTTCAAGGAACATCCCCGCAAGCTCTTCAAAACCGCTGACCGAGTCGCTTACATAGTATTGCGCTTCCCCTGTTTTTCGGTCTGAGAGCATCCGGTGGCTCTTTAAATGCTCAAAGGCGGCAACTGCCGCTTCTGCCCCTGAGCTTATAAGAGTCACATCGTCGCCGACAATTTTTTGTATTTCCTCGGTTAGTAGAGGATAATGAGTGCAACCTAAGATAAGGGTATCCACGCCCTCTGCCCGAATAGGTGAGAGGTATTCCTCTGCAATTGTCCTCACAACGGAGCCGCTTGTATAGCCGTTTTCAACAAGGGGCACAAAAAGAGGACAGGCACGACTGACCACCTGAATATCAGGGTTTATGGCCGCAATAGTCTGGGCATACTTTCCGCTGTTTATAGTTCCCGAAGTGCCGATTACACCAATTTTTTCGTTTTTGGTAGCCTTGATTGCCGCCATACACGCCGGCTCAAGCACACCGATAATATCGGTGCCGATTTCGCTTTGAATGCGAGGCAAAGCGGCACTGCTGGCGGTTCCGCAGGCAATAATTATATATTTTATGTCAAAGCTCTCAAGAAAGTTTATGTCCTGCCTTACATATTTGACGATTGTTTGTGGGCTTCTTGTTCCATAAGGAACTCTGCCTGTATCGCCAAAGTATATTATGTTTTCGTTTGGCATAAGCTCCATTACCTTTTTAACGCAGGTAAGGCCGCCAAGCCCCGAATCGAAAATTCCTATGGCTCTGTTATCCATAAAATCCTCCAAATTAATTTGATAATCCGTATTTAATCAGTTTATCGAGCAGCGCCCCTATTGGAAGTCCACTTTCTGCCCAGAGCTTTGGGTACATACTGATGGAAGTAAAACCTGGCAATGTGTTTATCTCATTAAGCTTGATTTCGCCTGTTTCTTTGTCTACAAAGAAGTCAACTCGTGACAGACCTTTGCATTCACAAATTTTGTATGCCTTAACGGCATAGTTTTTTATTTTGTTTGCGGTCTCTTCGTCAACGGGGGCCGGCATAAGAAGCTGTGACACTCCGTTTTTGTATTTGTCATCATAATCGTAAAATTCTGCACCTGAGACAATCTCCCCAAGAATCGGGGCACAAATGGGGTCTTCGTTGCCCATAACTGCACTTTCGACCTCTCTTGCATTAACTGCTTCTTCTACAAGAACCTTATAGTCGTGTTCAAAGGCAAGAGAGAGACCGCTTATAAGCTCATCGCGGTTTGACGCCTTGCTTATGCCGACAGAGGAGCCGGCGTTAGATGGTTTTATAAAGCAAGGGTAGCCAAGCTTTGTCTCTACCTCGTCAAGCTTTGATTTGTCGTATTCGCCGTTGTCATCCTTGCGAAGTTCAACCCAATCCGCCTGAGGAATCCCTGCCTCTTTAAACATAATTTTTGCAATACATTTATCCATACAGATGGCACTGCCGATTACACCGGGGCCGACATAAGGAACATTTGCAAGCTCAAAGAGCCCCTGAATGGTGCCGTCCTCTCCGTTTTTGCCGTGCATAGCAGGGATTGCCACATCAATCTTAATCTTTGATACCTTGTCGTTTGCAAACAGTAATATTCCCCTGTCATCTCTGTCGGGAGAAATAATAGCCCTGGGAAGCTGGTCTGCGATTGAATCAAAGTTTGCGATTTCAGAGGTATCGCGGTCGAAGTAGCGCCATACGCCGTCTCTTGTTATACCTATCATATGTATATTATATTTGCTTTTATCAAGGGAGTTAATAATTGTTGTGGCGGAAACAAGGGAAACCTCATGCTCGCTTGAAACACCGCCGAAGATTACACAGATGTCGAGCTTTTTCATAATAACATCACTGCCTTTCTGAAAATACTGATAAAACTTCATTATATATTGTAACTCTATTGCGGAAAAAAATCAATATGTATAAATGATAAATATATGTTAAAAATATATTAAATGATTGTGGGCTTCCCCCACAATGCCTTCTCAATGTTTTGGGCAGGTTTAATTGTGTTATTGCTAAGGCTCCCTTGTCTAAAGGTGTGCGTTCGTCGGTGGAAATATTTTCTCAAAATCTAAATGGTGCAATAAGGCTATTGTTACATTGCCGCCGCGGTAGGCATGGCGGAACAGGGGGCGGCGGTTATTAAAAACAATAGCCCTATTGCACCTCAAGCGTAGGTTTTAAAAAAGAAAGGACATATATATGAAATCAAAAACCTTAAAAATACTTATCCCTATTATGACAGGATTTCTTGTTTTTGCAGTGTTTTACATCGGCTATATCTTTAACCTGACAAACGGGATAAAGGATAGCGTGTTGCGACTTCATATTGTTGCAAACAGTGACAGCCAAATCGACCAGAGTTTAAAGCTATCGGTGCGGGACAGAATTTTATCCGATTTTTCGGATGTTTTTAAAAACTGCAGTTCTCAGGGTGAGTCAATGGCTATTGCTAAATTGTACAGTGTAGATATAGCTAAAGCCGCAAAGGCAGAGCTTGAAAAACACGGATGCAGAGAGGATGTCTCGGTAGAGGTGGGCAAGAGTTGTTTCCCGACAAAAACCTACGGGAGTATAATTCTGCCCCGTGGCACATATACCGCCCTGAATATAAAAATCGGCAAGGCAGAGGGGCAGAATTGGTGGTGCGTGATGTATCCGCCCCTCTGTATAAGCAACAAAACCGTTTTGATGTCAGATGAGTCAAAGCAGGCTTTAAAGGGAACTCTGTCAGAAGATGAGTGGGAGCTTGTACAAAGCGACAAGAAGCCTGATATAAAAATCAAGTTCCGCATAGCAGAAATTTTAGGGGGAATATTTTAAAGGCGGCAGGCTTTGTGTCAATAAAATAAATCCGGCATATATTAAAATGAAGCAATAAGGCTTTTATGGTAATGACCGTGGCAAGGAATAAAATTTTGCGGTCGGAAAGGCAAGGGTAAATATATGTTGGCAAATTATGATGCAATAGCCTACATAAACGGAAGCGCAGACTATCCCGAAATTATGGGGACAGTAGGATTTAAAAAAGCAGGAGGGGGAACATGGGTTGATGTGGATGTAAGGGGACTTCCTGAATTCAGGGAGGAAACAGAGGAGGCACCACAGGTGGGACCTTTTGGATTTCATATCCACGAAAAGCCATGTATGGATGGCGATTTTGAGTCGGCAGGCGGACACTGGAACAAAAACGGGGCACCTCACGGAAATCATACAGGGGATTTGCCTGTTCTCTTTTCAAATGGTGGGGTGGCAAAAATGCTTGTCTATACCGATAAATTTACCCCGGGCGAGGCGACCCATAAATCGGTGATTATTCATCTGTCACCCGATGATTTCAAAACCCAGCCCTCGGGCGGCAGTGGAGAGCGTATCGCCTGCGGCGTAATCGAAAAGGCAGAGGATATGTAAATGTCGAAATAAAACACTTGACGATACAAGAAAAGTGCATTATAATTAAACACTAGAGGCGTACACCGATACGGCGTGCGCCCTTTGATTTAAATGAAGGATTATGCCATAGTTGATTTGGATAATGGATAAAAGTTGGAGGTTTGTTTATGAGCGGAAGTTACATTCCAAAGGGGTATAAGCCCACTCTTGGTCTTTATGACACCAATGCGGCGATAGAGCTTATCAGAAAAACATTTGTAGATAATTTTACAAAGGCACTCAATTTGCGCAGAGTTACTGCGCCGCTTTTTGTAAGCACCGAGAGTGGACTCAATGACAACCTCAACGGATTTGAAAGAGCAGTTTCTTTTGATATCCCCGATGTTGGGATAGAGGCACAGGTTGTACATTCTCTTGCAAAATGGAAGCGTATGGCGCTTAAAAAATACGATTTCCATATGGGTAAGGGACTTTATACCGATATGAATGCAATCCGCAGGGATGAAGAGCTTGACAATATTCACTCTGTTTATGTTGACCAGTGGGACTGGTGCAAGGTTATATCCAAAGAACAGAGAAATGTTGAGTATCTTAAAGAGACAGTACAACAGATTATGAATGCGCTTTGCGACACCTTTGATGAGGTAAAGAGGGTATATCCCATAATTAAGACAGAACTTTGCAGAGAAGTGACCTTTGTCACAACTCAGGAGCTTGAGGATATGTATCCTGATAAGACAGGCAAGGAGAGAGAAAATCTCTTTGCAAAGGAGCATAAGACCATATTTATAATGCAGATTGGCGGCAAGCTTAAGTCAGGCAAAAAGCACGATGGACGTGCCCCTGACTATGACGACTGGAAGCTCAATGGAGACATTCTTGTGTGGAACGAGGTGCTCGGCAGCGCTCTTGAGATTTCGTCTATGGGTATTCGTGTTGACGAAAAGTCTCTGGCAGAGCAGCTGGAGGAGGCAGGTTGTAACGATCGCAGAGAGTTGCCCTTCCACAAGGCACTTTTAAATGGAGAGCTTCCACTTACTATCGGCGGCGGAATAGGCCAGTCAAGAGTATGTATGCTTCTCCTTGGCAAGGCTCACATCGGTGAGGTACAAAGCTCCATCTGGGATGAAGAAACATTAAAGATTTGCCGTGAGGCAGGAGTAGAAATATTGTAAAATAAAGGGCTGAATCACATCATAGTCATTCAGCCTTTTATTGGTTTATTCCACGATAAATATTTTGTTGGCGTATTTTTCAACGGCTTTGGCGGCAATGTTTGCCCCATCTTCGGTTTTAAATGCGCCAAAGACCGAGGTTCCGCTGCCGCTCATAAGAGAAAATACTGCACTACTTTCTGTGAAAGATTTCTTTATGTCATTTATTACGGGCATCTCTTTGGCAGTTACGCTCTCTAAAATATTGCCCGAGCTTTTTACAATCATATCAATATCGCCGCGGCGTATGCCTTCGGCAACTGCGTGTACGCAAAGGTTGTCAGGGCGGTTGTTTAAGTCGAGGTTTTTAAACACATAGGCAGTTGAGATTGATTCTTCAGGCTTTGCGATAACATAATACATTTTTGGCGGAGCGGGAAGAGGAGTCAGAATATCGCCAACCCCCTCTGCAAAGGCACAACCACCAAGAATACAAAAGGGCACATCTGCACCGAGGGTTGCCCCCAATTTCATAAGGGTGTCTGCTGATAACGGCTCCCCTGTTAATTTATTCAGTGCTTTTAAAACCCCTGCTGCGTCTGCACTGCCGCCGGCAAGTCCTGCCCCGTGGGGGATTCGCTTTTTGATATTAATATCTGCGCCATAATTTAAACCTGTTTCTGCAAAGAACGCAATAGCCGCCTTGTAGGCAATATTTTTTTCGTCTGTGGGCAGAGTTTTGTCGTCGCAAGAGAGATGTATTTCTCCGTCATTACGGAGAGAAACCGTAATGGTATCATAAATGGGAATCTCTAAAAAGATAAGCTCTAAATCGTGATAGCCGTCCTCTCTTTTGCAGATGGCATCAAGCGAGAGATTTATCTTTGCATTACAATTGAGAGTAATGGTATCCATATGTAAAATCCTTTCATTATATAAGATAATATTGTTGAAAAGGGGATATGTCTGTCGTTGTAATTGTAGGGAAGGATATTATCCACCCGGAATGACAAGCATATGTATTTGCTAGAAAAAACGCCGCTGATAAGCGGCGTTCTCTTGATTATTCTTGTTCCTCTGTGGTGTCAGGCTCAATTTCAAAGAGTTTATCAAACTCGTCGCCCTCGATTTTTTCTTTTTCAAGAAGAAGTTCAGCCACCTGAATAAGTTTATCTTTATACTGCGTCAGAATATCGGTGCATCTCTTGTAGCAACCATCTATGATTTCCTTGATTTCGGAATCAATCTTTGCTGCTGTGTCCTGACTGTAATCAATGGTATGACCATAGTCTCTGCCAAGAAATACCTCGTTATTCTGGTCGCCAAAGCATCTTGCACCCAGCTTGTCACTCATACCATACTTGGTAACCATAGATTTCGCAATATTGGTTGCCCGCTCTATATCGTTTGAGGCGCCTGTACTGATATCGTCAAGCATAAGCTGTTCCGCAACGCGTCCGCCAAGAAGAGAAACGATTTCCTCAAGCATCTCTGTCTTTGAGTTAAAGAATGTGTCTTCTTTAGGAAGTGACAGGGTGTATCCACCGGCTCTGCCTCTTGGGATAATTGATACCTGATGAACTCTGTCCTGAGTGGGCAGCATCTTAGATACAACTGCGTGGCCTGCCTCGTGATAGGCTGTCAATTTCTTTTCACGCTCTGTTACTTTGCGTGATTTCTTTTCGGGTCCTGCAACAACCTTCATGATGGATTCTTCAAGGTTTGCCATAGTAATCTTGTCGCTCTTCTGACGGGCAGCAAGGATTGCGGCCTCATTCATAAGGTTTTCTATATCTGCGCCCGAAAAACCGATTGTGGTCTTGGCGAGAACCGAGAGGTCAACATCGTCAGCCAGTGGCTTGCCCTTTGCGTGTACCTGCATAATAGCTTCTCTGCCCACAACATCGGGGGCATCAACTACAACCTGTCTGTCAAAACGTCCGGGTCTGAGAAGAGCGGGGTCCAAAATGTCAGGTCGGTTGGTTGCAGCGATTATGATTACGCCTTCGTTTTCGCCAAAGCCGTCCATCTCAACAAGCAACTGGTTAAGGGTTTGCTCGCGCTCGTCATGGCCGCCACCGAGGCCTGCGCCTCTGTGTCTGCCGACTGCGTCAATCTCATCAATAAATATAATACAGGGGGCACACTTCTTTGCGGTCTCAAAAAGGTCACGAACTCTTGATGCACCTACACCTACGAACATTTCAACAAAGTCAGAGCCTGAGATTGAGAAGAAAGGCACACCTGCCTCGCCTGCAACAGATTTTGCAAGCAGAGTTTTACCTGTTCCCGGGGGGCCTACAAGGAGCACACCCTTTGGAATTCTCGCACCAAGCTTGCGGAACACCTCGGGGGACTTAAGAAACTCAACAATTTCGCGGAGCTCTTCTTTTTCTTCATCTGCGCCTGCTACGTCATCGAAGGTTTTGTTGGTTTTTCCATCGGCGGTCATTTTTGCCTTGCTCTTGCCAAAGTTCATCATTCCGCGGCCACCGCCGCCACCGCCTGACTGACGCATAAGGGAGAACCAGAAAATTGCAAATACTATAAAAATAACAAGGGTTGGCAAAAATGAAATCCACCATGGCGGACTGTATGGCAGTGGGGTGTCTACCTTAAGCCTGCCCTCGCTTATCTGATTTTGCATTTCTGCACCGGCATCTTCTCTCAAAGCCCAATAGCCCGGGACCTCTACCTCCAGAGTGGAGCCGTCTCTTAAAACTGCGACGGCTACATCGTCAACCACCGAGAGCTCAGTAACCTCGCCTTGTTTGATTTTAAGAACAAGGTCAGAGTAAATATCCTTATCCGGCTGAGTTGGCGCTGAGGTCAAAGAAAAGATTGCAACTATAATTGCAAAGAGCAATACATATATGCCCATGCTTTTGAAATATCGCTTCACCTTATATCCTCCTAAACATATGTTTTGATAGTTCACAATATTTAAACAAATTCAATTTACAAGTATAACATATTATTCCAAAAAAAACAAGCCGAAAATTGGAAGATTAACAGAATATTTATAATTGTTTTAACAATAAGGTTATTCTTTAATTATTAACAAACACAGGCCAAATATACCATAATTCCCCTTGACAGTAGAGGTAATTATAAATAAAATATAAGCGTGATTAAAAGAAAATATGAAGAATATTAATATAATGAAAGGAACGGTTAAAATGTTTAAAGGTAAAATAAAAAGAGGTATAGTGCAAGCTTTGGTATTGTGTCTATGCGGATGTTTGCTTTGCGGCTGCGGGGCGAAAGAGGAGAAGGCAAATGATTTTTCCCTTAATCCAAGGCGTGTTCTGGTTACAATGGAAAACGGCGAGGGATTTGTTATAGAAACAGCCCCCGAACATGCCCCCGAAACCTGTGCGAATTTTTTAGGTCTTGTAAGCGACGGATTTTATGACGGGCTTACATTTCACAGGGTAATTGATGGCTTTGTGGCTCAGGGTGGGGACCCTGAGGGCAATGGTACAGGCGGCAGCGGAAAGCCTGTAAAAGGCGAGTTTGCGGCAAACGGATTTGAACAGAATACCCTCTCTCACACCAGAGGAGTTGTGTCAATGGCAAGACGCGGCGGAGATATGGATTCGGCAACAAGTCAGTTCTTTATCTGCTATGACACCCTGACCTCTCTCGATGGTCAGTATGCGGCCTTTGGCAGAGTTGTTGAGGGAATGGAGGTAGTAGATAAGTTTCTTGAAATTCAAAGAGACGGAGCAGGAATGCCGTCAACTCCCATTGTAATAAAAGAAATGAAAATAATGAAATAATTGTAGGGGAGGGTCTTCATGCCCTCCCTTAATTATTTGGCAATTTCATATATAATACATTAAATGTATAAAACTCCATATCATGCACATAATACCAAAAGAGGTGATATGTGTGAGTGTAAAAAAGAAAAAGAAAAACTCAGCCCTTGAGCCAAAGAATTTACTTACTGTGGCAATAGCGGCAACGGCGGTTATCCTGGTGGCGGTTGTTATGAGACTTGTAGTGCCCACGGAGAGTAAAAAGGATAGCTTTAACGAAGAGGCGTGGAGATCTGCAATTATTGAATCGCAAGAGGATAAGGCTCCGAAGACTGCAGAGGTTGTGGCAGACAGTGGCCTCAATGATGTGTATGACGCAGAAGTTGTGCCGACAACATCCGAGGCTTTGCCGGAGGATGCAGAGGGGACTTCGCACGCAGAGAACAGTGGAGCGGAGCAGGCTACGCAGACAAGCGGATTTATTGCCCCTGTAGGCGGAGCGGTAACGGCAGATTATTCAGGAGAAGAACTTGTGTACAACAGGACAATGAATGACTGGCGAACTCACAACGGTATTGATTTTGCGGCAGACGAGGGGGCGGAAGTTGTTGCGTCGGCTGACGGAACAGTAGAGGCAATTGCTGATTCGGGTATGATGGGAAAGACGGTTGTCGTTCTGCATAATGGCGGCATACGCACCATATACTCAAACCTTGCCGAGAATGTCCTTGTAAATATTGGAGACAGTGTTGCTCAGGGTACGCCTTTGGGCAGAGTCGGCAGTACTGCTGCGGCAGAGGTGTCAGAGCCGTCTCATATTCACTTTGAGGTAAGTTTTAATGAAGAGCCCCAAAACCCCCACGATTATTTAAAGGGTATGGGGGATAACGAAGAATAAAAAGAGACGGCGGCAAAGGCCACCACCAGACAAGGAATTATTGTCCTAAAAATCATCTTTTTTGCGAATTTCTGTGTTAAAAACAGCCCATATCCGTCAGGATTATGGGCTGTTTTCGCCTTGAATTTCATCAAAAAATTTTGATTTTAGGATGCTTTGCAGTTTTGAATATCTGATTTTTCGAATTAGGCAAGTAATAAAAATCCCGTAATACTGGCGTATTTCGGGATTTTTTTACGAAGCATAAACGGAAAATCAGGCTTCAAAACCATTACTTCCTTATCTGGTGGTAGCCAAATTGCCGCCGTTCTTTGTATATCGTGAGAAAACCGTCAAAAACTTGAAAAAAAGCCTTGACACAAGGGCGAAATCGTAGTATAATATCTAGGCGTGGCAAAGACATACGATGAATCTGAAGGTGGCGAAAGCGCGTATTTACGCGGGTTTCGGGAATTTCGGAGGAGATTGTCCGGTTTAAGAAAAACGGGCGGAAGGGTCACACTTCTAAAGCAGAATACAGAGTTTTTACCGTTTCGGCAGTATGCTGATGTCGTTTCGGGATTATTGTGTCTGTATGCCCCGAACCGTTGCTCCGAGGGCTTTTTCGGAGGATTGTCGGATTCGGGTTTAATTATCAGGCTGTGCGAAACGCCCGGCACAGTGTAAACTTATTTTTATTAAGGAGGGTATAGCATGGCAGCAGAGAAAATCAGAATCAGATTAAAGGCTTATGATCACAACCTTATCGACCAGAGCGCCGCTAAGATTGTTGAGACCGCAAAGAGAACAGGATCAAAGGTATCAGGTCCTATTCCTCTTCCAACAAAGAAGGAAGTTGTTACAATTCTTCGTGCGGTTCATAAGTATAAGGACAGCCGTGAGCAGTTCGAACTCAGAACTCACAAGAGACTCATTGATGTTCTTGGTCCTACAGCAAAGACAATTGATGCACTTAAGCATCTTGACTTGCCTGCAGGCGTTGATATTGAACTTAAGATTTAGTTCAAGTCAAAAATGCATTGCTTCATTATATATAATATAGCAGTGCGAAATTAAAACAGAAAAAAATAAATTTTGGTTATGTTGGCATATGTCAACCACTAACCCGCAAGTAAGTTCCAAGGAACCGATGCTTGTGTAAATTAGGAGGAAAAAAATGAAAAAGGCAATCTTGGGTAAGAAAATTGGAATGACCCAGATCTTTACAGAGGACGGCAATCTTGTACCGGTTACGGTTATAGAAGCAGGTCCTTGTCCTGTTGTCCAGAAAAAAACTGAAGAAGTTGACGGATACGTTGCAGTTCAGGTTGGTTTCATGGACAAGAAGGAAAAGAGATCAAACAAACCTGAAAAGGGACACTTTGCAAAAGCAAACGTTCCTGTAAAACGTTATCTTAAAGAATTCAAACTCGACAATGCGGCTGAACTTAATGTTGGCGATGTACTCAGTGTTGACCAGTTTGCAGACGGTGATGTACTTGATGTTACAGGCACCAGCAAGGGTCACGGATACGCCGGCACCATCAAGAGATGGGGAACTCACAGAGGTCCTATGACTCACGGTAGCCACTACCACAGAGGCCCCGGTTCCTTGGGTGCATGTTCTGACCCATCAAGAGTATTTAAAGGAAAGAAACTTCCCGGTCACTATGGTGTGGATACCGTTACTATCCAGAATCTTGACCTTGTGAAGGTAGATACAGAGCGCAATCTTCTGTTGGTTAAGGGTTCGGTTCCCGGACCTCGTGGCGGATTGCTCGTTGTTAAAAACGCGGTAAAGGCAAACGCTTAAACCACAGAGAGAGGAGGAAATAGAGAATGCCTACAGTAGATATTTATAATGTTGACGGTAAAGTAGTCGGCAGTATGGATTTAAATGAAAACGTGTTTGGCGTTGATGTAAGATCTGACGTTATGCACGAAGTAGTAGTTAACTACTTAGCAAATCAGAGACAGGGCACACAGAGCACCAAGACCCGTACAGAAGTACGCGGCGGTGGTATCAAGCCCTGGAGACAGAAGGGTACAGGCCGTGCAAGACAGGGTAGCATCAGAGCTCCCCAGTGGGTTGGCGGTGGCGTAGCTCTCGGTCCTAAGCCAAGAGATTACAGATACACCCTTAACAAGAAGGTAAGGAGACTTGCTCTTAAGTCTGCTCTTACTGCTAAAGTTCAGGATAACGAGTTTATCGTTCTTGAGTCACTTGAAGCTCCCGAGATTAAGACAAAGCAGATTGCTAACATCTTGAAGAATCTCAATGTTACAGAGAAGGCTCTTATCGTTCTTCCTGAGAACGACAAGAACGTAGTTCTCTCAGCAAGAAACATCAGAGGTGTTGACACAACTTATGTTGGTGCAATCAATACCTACGAAGTTCTCAACCACACAAAGTGCATTATATTAAAGGATGCAGTTACAAAGCTTGAGGAGGTGTACGCATAATGTTATCATACGATATTATTAGAAGACCTATCATCACAGAGCAGAGCATGGATCAGGTTGCGGAAAGAAAGTACACCTTTGAGGTTGCTAAGAACGCAAACAAGATCGAAATCAAGAAGGCCGTTGAAGAGATTTTCAAGGTTGAAGTTGAAAAGGTTACAACCATGAACTATGACGGTAAGCCCAAGAGACAGGGCGTCTTCACAGGTAAGAGAGCCGATTGGAAGAAGGCTGTTGTAAAGCTTAAAGAAGGCAGCAAGACAATCGAAATTTTCGAGGGTTAATTTAATCGGTTCAAAATTTGCAGATAAGGAGAATTAAAAATGGGAATTAAGAAATATAATCCTACTACACCTTCGCTGCGTCAGATGACTGTTTCAGACTTTGCAGAGATTGATAAGGTTGCACCTGAGAAATCTCTTCTTCGTCCCCTTTCAAGCAAAGCAGGACGTAACGCTAACGGTAGAATCACAGTCAGACATCGTGGCGGCGGCGCAAAGAGAAAATACAGAGTTATTGATTTCAAGCGCTATAAGGATGGAATGAACGCAACTGTTCTTTCAGTTGAGTACGATCCTAACAGATCAGCAAACATCGCTCTTCTTCAGTATGAAGATGGCGTAAAGACATACATCATCGCTCCTCTTGGACTTAAGAAAGGTGATGTAGTTGTATCAGGTGAGGGCGCAGACATTAAGCCCGGTAACGCAATGGAGATTAAGGACATCCCCGTTGGTACACTTATTTACAACATCGAGCTTTATCCCGGCAAGGGCGGACAGCTTGTTCGTAGTGCCCGTAACACAGCTCAGCTTATGGCTAAAGAAAATGGTTACGCTCAGGTAAGACTTCCATCCGGCGAAGTTCGTATGGTAAGACTCAACTGCCGTGCAACCATCGGCCAGGTTGGTAACACAGACCACGAGAACATTAACATCGGTAAGGCAGGAAGAAAGCGTCACATGGGCTTCAGACCTACCGTCCGCGGTGTTGTTATGAACCCGAATGACCATCCGCACGGTGGTGGTGAGGGTAAGTCCCCCATCGGTATGCCGAGCCCTGTTACTCCTTGGGGTAAGCCGGCTCTCGGTTACAAGACCAGAAACAAGAAAAAGCAGTCTAACAAGTTTATTGTTAAGAGACGCAACGCTAAATAAGGAGGGATTATTCGTATGGGAAGAAGTATTAAAAAAGGACCTTTCGTCGATGCGAAGCTGCTTGCCAGAATCGTAGCAATGAACGAAAAGAACGAGAAAAACGTACTCAAGACATGGTCAAGAGCTTCCACGATTTTCCCCGAAATGGTTGGACATACCATTGCGGTATATGATGGAAGAAAGCACGTTCCGGTATACGTTACCGAGGATATGGTAGGCCACAAGCTCGGTGAGTTTGCTCCTACCAGAACCTATAAGGGTCACGCCGGTGCAAAGACCAGCAAATAATTGGATACCAGAAATTTTCGCAAGTAATCTTTTATTAAAGTGAAAGGAGCTGCACAGAAATGGAAGCAGTAGCAAAAGTTACTCATGTCCGCATCGCACCACGTAAGGTTCGTACAGTTATTGACCTTATCAGAAACAAGCCCGTTGGCGAAGCGATCGGCATATTAAGAAATACACCCAAGGCTGCAAGCCCGGTTGTAGAAAAGCTGCTCAAATCCGCTATGGCAAACGCAGAGAACAACCACAATATGAGCGTTGAAAATCTCTATGTTTCCGAGGTTTATGCGGACCAGGGTCCTACTCTTAAGAGAGTTCAGGCAAGAGCACAGGGCAGAGCATTCAGAATTAACAAGAAAACAAGTCATATTACATTGAAACTTCAGGAGAAGGAATAAGATAGGAGGTAAGATTATGGGTCAGAAAGTTAATCCACACGGTCTGAGAGTTGGTATTATCAAGGACTGGGATTCACGTTGGTTTGCTGACAAAAAAAGCTTCGGCGACAGCCTCGTAGAGGACTATAACCTCAGAGTGTTCTTAAAGAACAAGTTATTCCAGGCCGGAGTTGCAAAAATCGAAATCGAGAAATTTGCTAATAAGGTTCGCGTTTCTATCCATGCAGCTAAGCCCGGTCTTGTTATCGGTAAGGGCGGAAGCGAGATAGAAAAGCTTAAGAAGGACCTTGAAAAAATGACAGGCAAAACTGTTATCCTTAACGTAATCGAGGTTAAGGTTCCTGATATGAGCGCACAGCTTGTTGCAGAAAACATCGCATCACAGCTTGAGCGTCGTATATCTTTCAGAAAGGCAATGAAGCAGTGCATGGGCCGCACAATGAAACTTGGTGCAAAGGGTATCAAGACATATGTTGCAGGTCGTGTAGGTGGTGCAGAAATTGCCAGAACAGAGCAGTATCACGAGGGTACTATCCCTCTGCAGACTCTCAGAGCTGACATTGACTATGGTTTCACCGAGGCAAATACAACCTATGGTAAGCTGGGCGTAAAAGTTTGGATTTACAAGGGTGAAGTTCTTGCAGAAGGCAGAAACACAGATGCTCAGACTGAAGCTAAGCCCAGAAGAAGACAGGGCCGTGCGGAAGGAGGCAAAAAATAATGTTATCACCAAAAAGAGTTAAGCGCAGAAAAGTACAGCGCGGAAGAATGAAGGGTGCAGCACACCGTGGTAACAAGGTCGTTTACGGCGATTTTGGTATACAGGCGCTCAGCCCTGCTTGGATAACAAGCAATCAGATAGAGGCTGCCCGTGTAGCTATGACTCGTTACACAAAGAGAGGCGGTCAGGTATGGATAAAGATATTCCCGGATAAGCCGGTTACAGCGAAGCCTGCTGAAACCCGAATGGGTAGTGGTAAGGGTTCACCGGAATACTGGGTTGCAGTGGTAAAGCCGGGCAGAGTTATGTTTGAGATTGGCGGCGTATCAGAGGAAGTTGCACGTGAGGCACTTCGTCTTGCTATGCACAAGTTGCCCCTCAAATGTAAGTTTGTAAGAAAGGCAGACCAAGAAACGGAAGGTGATCGTTAATGAAAATACAGGATATAAGAGACCTTTCAACGCAGGAGCTTGAAGATAAGATCAAGGACTTGAAGGAAGAGCTTTTTAACCTTCGTTTCCAGAACGCTACCAACCAGCTGGACAATCCAATGAGAATAGTTAGCGTTAAGAAGGATATTGCAAGAGTAAAAACCGTCCTCAAAGAAAAAGAGCTTGGAATCGCAAGCATAAATGCGTAGGAGGTGTAGGGAATGAGTGAACGTAATTATCGTAAAACCCGTGTCGGTGAGGTTATCAGCGACAAGATGGATAAAACAATAGTTGTTGCTATTAAGGAAAACGTAAAGCACAAGCTTTACAACAAGGTTATCAAGCGTACCTACAAGCTTAAGGCGCATGACGAAGAAAACGTATGCGGCATCGGTGACAAGGTTAGAGTTATGGAAACCAGACCTCTTTCCAAGGACAAGAGATGGCGTTTAGTTGAAATCGTTGAGAAAGCTAAATAAGCTGATTTAAAATCGTTTGTTTGGCTGCTATGTGCAGCCGGTTATACGAAAAAAGATAGGAGGAAATCCGTTATGGTACAACAGCAGAGTATTTTGAAGGTTGCTGATAACAGTGGTGCTAAAGAAATTCTTTGTATCCGTGTTATGGGCGGTTCTTTCAGACGCTACGGCAATATCGGTGACGTAATAATCGCTTCTGTTAAAAAAGCAACGCCCGGCGGTGCTGTTAAAAAAGGTGACGTTGTTAAGGCAGTTATCGTACGCAGCGTTAAAGGCGTAAAGAGAGCTGACGGTTCTCAGATCAGATTTGACGAGAATGCAGCTGTTATTATCAGAGATGATAAGACACCGAGAGGTACACGTATATTTGGCCCTGTTGCAAGAGAGCTCAGAGACAAAGAATATATGAAGATTCTCTCACTTGCGCCGGAGGTACTTTAGTAATACTTTTATATTTTGCTATGTGTAATAGCAGGATATAAATAAATCCTTATATTTGAAGATAGGAGGAAACGCAATGGCTATCAGCAAAATGCATGTCAGAACCGGCGACCAGGTAGTTGTTCTGTCCGGTAAGGACAAGGGCAAGAAGGGTAAGGTTTTATCTGTAAACCCTGAAAAGCGCACGGTTATTGTTGAAGGTGTTTCTATGGCTACCAAGCACAAGAAGCCCAGAAAGATGGGAGAAGTTGGCGGCATCATTAAGCAGGAAACACCAATATATGCAAGCAAGGTTATGAATGTTTGCGCAAAGTGCAGCGCTGCAACAAGAGTTGGACGTAAGGTTCTCGAAGATGGAACACATGTTCGCTACTGCAAGAAGTGCGGCGAAACATTTTAATAGAATTTGATTAGGAAGGAGGTTTCACTCTAAATGAGACTTGAAGAGAAGTATACAAAAGAAATCAAGGATGCTTTGATGGCAAAGTATAGCTACAAGAGCACAATGCAGATTCCCAAGCTCGACAAGGTAGTTATCAATATGGGTGTAGGTGATGCGCGTGAAAACTCAAAGGCAGTTGAGAGTGCGGCAAATGACCTTGGCTTGATTACAGGTCAGAAGCCTATAATTACAAAGGCTCGTAAATCAGTCGCTACATTTAAAGTCAGAGAAGGTATGAACATCGGATGTAAGGTTACCCTCAGAGGTTCAAAGATGTATGAGTTTGTTGACAGACTCTTTAATGCGGCTCTTCCGCGTGTACGTGACTTCAGAGGTATAAATCCTAATTCTTTTGACGGCAGAGGCAACTATGCCCTGGGTATAAAAGAACAGCTTATCTTCCCTGAAATTGATTATGATAAGATTGACAAAATTCGCGGAATGGACATCATCTTTGTTACTACTGCCCAGACAGACGAAGAGGCAAGAGAGTTACTTACATTGATGGGTGCACCGTTTACGAAATAGTGTCGATAAGGAGGATTAAAGCTTATGGCTAAGAAGTCAATGGTAATAAAGCAGCAGCGTAAGCAAAAATATTCTACAAGAGAATATAACAGATGTAAAATCTGTGGCAGACCTCATGCGTATCTTCGCAAGTTTGGTATCTGCAGAATTTGTTTCCGCGAGCTCGCTTACAAGGGACAGATTCCGGGCGTAAAAAAAGCGTCCTGGTAAGACTGAATTTTCAGAATAAATGAAGTCAGGTGACCGACATAAGATGTCACGGACGGTCAAACCGACTTTGATTCCGATAAAAAGGAGGTTGGAATTATGCATATAACAGATCCTATTGCGGATATGCTTACAAGAATCAGAAATGCTAACAATGCAAGACATACCACAGTTGACATTCCTGCATCAAATATGAAGAAGGCGATTGCTGACATATTGCTTCAGGAGGGTTATGTAAAGAATGTTGAAATCATTGAAGATGGCATTCAGGGTGTAATCCGCATCACATTAAAGTATGCTGAGAACAAGCAGAAGGTTCTTACAGGTCTTAAGAGAGTAAGTAAGCCTGGTCTTCGTTCTTACGCATCTAAAGAAGAGCTCCCCAAGGTATTAAAGGGACTCGGTATTGCGATTATCTCTACTTCTAAGGGCGTTATGACAGACAAGGAGGCTCGTCGTCAGAACGTAGGCGGAGAAGTATTGGCATTTATTTGGTAATACAATCTATTTGGTAAGAAAGGAGGAGAATTCATTGTCACGTATAGGAAAGATGCCGATTGAGGTTGCCGCAGGCGTTACCGTTACAATTGGCGAAAACAATGAAGTTACCGTAAAAGGCCCCAAGGGTGAGCTTAGCGCTCAGCTCAGCGGGGATATGATTATAGAACAAAACGGCAATATTATTGAAGTAAAACGTCCATCTGACGCTAAAGAGCACAGATCACTTCACGGACTTACAAGAACACTTCTCAATAATATGGTTGTTGGTGTAACAGAAGGTTTCAAGAGAGAACTTGAAATTAACGGTGTAGGTTACAGAGCAGCAAAACAGGGAAACAAGCTTGTAATGAACCTTGGTTATTCTCATCAGGTTGAGATGGAGGAAATCGACGGTGTTACAGTAGAAGTTCCTCAGCCTAACCAGATTATCGTCTCAGGTGCTGATAAGCAGAAGGTTGGTCAGTTTGCAGCGAATATTCGCGAGAAGAGACCTCCTGAACCTTATAAGGGCAAGGGTATTAAGTATGTTGAAGAACATATCAGACGTAAGGAAGGTAAGGCAGGTTCTAAGAAGTAATTAACCGTCAGGAGGTGTAAATTTAATGATTAAGAAGACAAGTAGTAATGTATCAAGACTTGCAAGACATGCGAGAGTTCGTAAGAAGGTTTCAGGTACAGCTGAGATGCCAAGACTTTGTGTGTTTAGAAGTCTGAAAAACATATACGTTCAGATCATTGATGATACCGCAGCTAAGACTTTGGTTTCTGCTTCATCTCTTGATGCAGAGCTTAAGGCAAACTACGGCGGCAACAAGGAAGCTGCAAAGGCAGTTGGCGCGCTTATAGCAAAGAAAGCGCTTGAAGCCGGCATTTCTGAGGTTGTATTTGACAGAGGCGGATATGTTTATCACGGCAGAGTTGCAGAACTCGCCGAGGCAGCTCGCGAGGGCGGACTGAAATTCTAATTAGTTTGAAAGAGGTGAATTGTTAATGGCAGAGAAAGGTGAAAGAACCAAGAAGCAGCCGCGTATAGAAGCGGATACGCTTGATATACAGGAAAAAGTAGTTCATCTTAACCGTGTTGCGAAGACCGTAAAGGGTGGTAGAACAATGCGTTTCAGCGCTCTTGTTGTTGTCGGCGACGGCAACGGCCACGTAGGTTACGGCTCCGGTAAGGCAGCAGAAATTCCGGATGCAATCCGTAAGGGTATAGATGAAGCTAAGAAGAATATGATCACTGTTCCTATGGTTAAGAGCACAATTCCTCACGAAATCATCGGTGAATCCGGTGCAGGAAGAGTTCTCTTAAAGCCGGCTGCAGAAGGTACCGGTGTTATCGCAGGCGGTCCCGCACGTGCGGTGCTTGAGCTTGCAGGTATCAGAGATATAAGAACAAAGTGTCTGCGCAGCAACAACCCAAGAAACGTTGTTGCAGCAACAATAGAGGGTCTGGCATCACTCAAGAGTGTAGAAGAGGTTGCTCAGCTCAGAGGTAAAAAGCCGGAAGAGATCCTCGGTTAATTAAAAAATAAGACAGGAGGGTTTATCCATGGCTAATATAAAGGTTACTCTTAAAAAGAGTACAATCGGATGCAAAAAGGACCAGATTGCAACTGTTGAGGCACTTGGCCTTAAGAAAATAGGCCAGACCGTTGAAAAGCCCGACAATCCTCAGACAAGAGGAATGGTTTTCAAGGTAAAGCACCTGGTAGAAGTATCCGAATAATAAAAAGACACATTCGGGCTTTAGCCCGTACAACTAATTTTTGATAAAAAAGGAGGAGGTGTACTCAATGAAACTTCATGAATTATCTCCGAGCGAAGGCTCTAAGAAAAATGCGTTCAGAGTTGGTAGAGGCCACGGTAGCGGCAACGGTAAGACTGCCGGAAAGGGTCACAAGGGTCAGAATGCCCGCAGTGGCGGTGGTGTACGTCCCGGCTTTGAAGGTGGACAGATGCCTATCTACAGAAGATTGCCTAAACGTGGATTTAAGAACATTTTTGCAAAGGAATATGTTTCTGTCAATGTAGAGATGCTTAACCTTCTTGAAGATGGAATAGAGGTTACCGCTCAGGTTCTTAAAGAGGCCGGTATTATTTCAAAGGTTTGTGATGGAATAGTAATTCTCGGTCGTGGTGAGCTTAACAAGAAGCTTACTGTAAAGGCAAAGAGATTTAGTAAAACAGCAGCTGAAAAGATAGAGGCTGCCGGTGGAAAGGCTGAGGTGGTATAAGATGTTTGAAACAATCAGAAATGCATGGAAGATTGTTGACCTAAGAAAAAAGCTTATTTACACTTTTATTATGCTGATAATCTTCAGGTTGGGCTCTTGTATCCCTGTTCCTATGCTTGATGCGACACAGATGAGTCAGCTTTTCAGTGCAGAGAACTCAATGTTTGGATTTATTGACATCGTATCTGGTGGTGCTTTCCAGAATGCAACAATTTTTGCGATGAGCATTACACCATACATCAATGCTTCAATTATATTCCAGCTTTTGTGTGTAGCAATCCCGGCTCTTGAACGTTTGCAAAAAGAAGGCGAAGAGGGCAGAAAAAAGATTGCTCAGATGCAGAGATATGCAACGGTTGTTTTAGCTCTTATTCAGGCAGTAGGCTTGTATTTCCTGCTTAAAAGCTACGGGGCAGTTACAAACCCCGGTTTTGGTACAGCAGTTGTAGTTGTTACTACATTTACTGCAGGTACTGCATTCCTTATGTGGCTTGGTGAGCAGATTACAGAGAAGGGTGTTGGTAATGGTATCTCGCTTATAATCTTTGCAGGTATCGTATCAAGACTTCCCGGTGCTTTCACATCGCTTTATGCGTATGTTCAGGGTGGAACACTTAGCTGGCTTCTTGCAGTAGCCGTACTTGTGCTTGCACTTTTGGTTATTGCATTCGTTGTTATGATGAACGAAGCTGAGCGTCGTTTGCCTGTTCAGTATGCAAAGCGTGTTGTTGGCAGAAAGATGTATGGCGGACAGAGCACTCATATTCCCATTAAGGTTGCTGGCGCAGGTGTTATTCCTGTAATTTTTGCAATGTCAATTATGGCATTTCCGGGAACAATTGCAAGCTTCTTTGGTAAGACCGCACAGAGCGGCGGCTTCTGGGGAGGTTTCCTGTGGGTATTCTCAGGTCAGTCCTGGATTTATGCTGTGCTTTATTTCTTGCTGATTATATTCTTCACATATTTCTACACTTCAATACAGTACAATCCTATTGAAATGTCGAACAATATGAAGAGAAACGGTGGATTTATTCCTGGAATTCGCCCGGGTAAGCCAACATCAGACCATATCGGCAAGGTTTTGTCAAGAATTACTCTTGCGGGTGCGTTTTTCCTTGGAATTATCGCAGTTATCCCGATCTTTATGAACCTTGGACTTAACATTGCTAACTTCTCAATCGGTGGTACATCATTGCTTATCGTAGTTGGTGTTGCTCTTGAGACAGTTAAGAGTATGGAGTCACAGATGATTATGCGTCATTACAAGGGATTTTTAGAATAAGTAAATAAAAGCTTGCGGAAGAGTAGATACTATCTCTTGTAGAACAAGAGATATGTTCTGCTCTGTCCGTTTATACGGATAAATTAAATTTTGTCGAAGAAAGGAAGTATCTTTTATGAAGATGATATTATTGGCAGCCCCCGGAGCCGGAAAGGGAACGCAGGCTGAAATATTATGTAAGCATTTTAACATTCCGACAATTTCGACAGGTGCTATTTTAAGAAAGAATATAAAAGAAGGCACCGAGCTTGGCAAGATTGCAAAGCAGTATATAGATGAAGGAAACCTTGTACCCGATGACGTTATGATAGGTGTTATTAAGGCACGCCTTAGCGAGGAAGATTGCAAAGGCGGGTTTATACTTGATGGTTTCCCAAGAACATTGCCACAAGCTGAAGCACTTAAAAATTCTGATATTGAGATTGATTGTGTACTCAATATCGATGTGAGTGATGAGAAAATTATTGACAGGTTGTCAGGCAGACTTGAGTGCTCCAAGTGTGCAGCTACCTTCCACAAGGAACATCGTAAGCCTCAAAAGGATGGTGTATGCGATATTTGCGGAGGAGAGCTTGTTACAAGGGCAGACGATAGGCCTGAGACAGTAAAGAGCAGGCTTGAAACATATCACCGCGAGACAGAGCCTCTTATCGGTTTTTATCGTGACCTTGGTTTGTTAAAGGTAGCAAAGAGCAAGGATGATATAGACGGAACAACAAAAGAGATTTTGGATATTCTTGGTAAATAGGACAGTGTTTATTGAGGGTTTGCGGCTGCAGACCCTTAATAAGATATAAACAGAGGTAATTTATAATGGTAACAATAAAATCAAAGTCAGAAATTGAAAAAATGAAGATTGCGGGACAGGTTACCTGTGGCGCACTTTGCGCAGTAGAAGCAGCGATTGTTCCCGGGGTTACGACGGCAGAACTTGATAAGGTTGCCGAGAATTACATAAAATCAAAGGGTTGCACAGCATCCTTTAAAGGATATGGTGGATTTACAGGCAGTATTTGTGCAAGTGTAAACGAAGAAATTATCCACGGAATACCGGGGGGCAGAGTCCTAAAAGAGGGTGACATCATAAGTGTCGATGTTGGAGCATGCTATAAGGGGTACAACGGAGATGCGGCGAGGACCTTTGGCGTAGGCAAAATATCAGAAGAAGCACAAAGGCTTATTGATGTGACAAAACAGAGCTTTTTTGAAGGACTGAATTATGTTCGCGAGGGCTATCGCATCAGTGATATTTCGGCGGCGGTACAGAAATATGTTGAGAAAAACGGATTTTCGGTACTTCGTAAATATTGCGGACATGGAATCGGTGCGGCTCTTCATGAAGACCCTGAGGTGCCGAACTACGTATCATCTGCAAGAGGAATAAGAATGAGGGCAGGTATGTGTCTGGCTATCGAGCCTATGGTATGTCAGTTTGATTACAAGACATACACTGCCGATAATGAATGGACTGTCATCACAACGGATGGCGGACTTACGGCTCATTATGAAAACAGTGTGCTTGTCACAAACGGTCAACCGTTTATTCTTACAATGCCACAGGAGTAGTGTATGCTGAGAGGGGATGGAAATTATATGGCGCAGATTATGGTTGGCGATATGGTTGTTTCCCTTTGCGGACATGACAAGGGTGATTATTTTATAGTAATCGGTACAGATGGTGACAGGGTTGTAATTTGTGACGGGAAACGAAGAAAAAATAATAAGAAAAAGACGAAGAAAAATAAACATGTCAGCCCGACGGGGCTTTCAAGTAAAATTATAAATAATTTACCACCATTTGCGGTGGATGCAAATGTCAGACGTGAGATAAAACGTCTGAGAGAATTATTATAGGGAGGTGTATTTATGTCAAAGGAAGATGTTTTGGAGGTTGAAGGTACTGTCCTTGAGGCTTTGCCCAACGCTATGTTTAATGTAGAGCTTGAAAACGGACACAAAATTCTTGCACATATTTCAGGTAAGCTCAGAATGCATTTTATCAGAATATTGCCGGGAGATAAGGTTACCGTTGAGATTTCACCTTACGATTTAACAAAGGGAAGAATAACCTGGAGAGCGAAATAACCGGGTGCAGAGATGACAGTTGCCGGGCGAACAAAATTGTTCGCCCGTTTTTACCTTTTGGAGGGATTTTATGAAAAATCTACATATTATATTGGCTCTTTTGGTGGCGATGATATTGGGCGGATGCGGAGCCAGGAGCGAAGCACCGGTTTCGGGTGAGAAAATTGAAAAGCCTGTGGTTGAACAAAAAAGCATCAAAATCACCTGTGCGGGGGATTGTACCCTTGGTACGGATGCGGCATTTGGTGGGATTACTCTGCCTGTTGAGGCGGTAAATCAAGGCAACGATTACGGTTACTTTCTGAAAAATGTAAAGCCTTATTTTGAAAATGACGACCTGACTATTGTCAACCTTGAGGGAACATTGACCGACAGAGGCTCAAGAGAGGATAAAACCTTTGCTTTTCGTGGGAAGCCCGAATATACAAAAATACTGACAGAGGGCTCTGTGGAAGCAGTAACCCTTGCAAATAATCACAGCAGAGATTATGGCGAGGTCAGTTTTGAAGATACAAAGAAGTACCTTGACGATGCAAGAGTTGTGTGGTTTGAAAACCTGAACACGAGGGTTATAGAGAAGAACGGCATTAAAATAGGTCTGGTCGGTCTGTATGCCCTAAACGGTACGGCTGAGGGAAACCTGCCAAAGGCTATGGAACAGGTAAAAGCCGATGGTGCGGAGGTTATTATTGTTCAGGTTCATTGGGGCATAGAGGGAGAAAATTATCCGACCGCAGAGCAGGTTTCTCTGGCACATTCGGCAATAGATTCGGGTGCAGATTTGGTAATTGGCCACCACCCCCACGTGTTGCAGGGGGTAGAGAGGTATAAGGGCAAAATGATTGCATATAGCCTTGGCAATTTCTGCTTTGGCGGAAATCAGAATCCAAGAGATAAGGATACTATGATTTTCAGGCAGACATTTACAATAAAAGACGGAAATGTTGACAGCAGTGATTATATGGTTATACCATGCTCGATTTCTTCTGTGTCCGGCAGAAACAACTATCAGCCAACCCCTGCAAAGGGAAGCGAGGCTGAGCGGATTGAAAGTAAGATACAAAAGTTCTCAAATGAACTTGGAGACCTTAAAGTAAGATTTGAGGGAGATGAAATAACAGACTCCGCCGAAGAGGTGCATGAGGAAGCTGAAACCGACGCAAATTCAATGGTTTTGTAAAAAAGCTCCCTTGCACAGGGGAGGGCTTTTTGTGTAATCATTCCCTAAAGACGGGACGTCCGGGAGGCCGTCCCCTACAACAATGCCAAACCATTTTTGGCGTAGGGGCGGTTCGTGAATGCCCACTACAACAATGCTAAACCAATTTTGACGTAGGGGCGGATATCATCCGCCCGAAATATTATTTGTTATTCTGAGCGTAGCGAAGAATCTGAAAAGAAAAATATATATAAATCAAAAAGTCCTTGACAACAGGGAATTTTTGTGATATTATAGTAGAGTTCACTTTATGTGTGGTAGTATGTAAATGTGGACGAGTCAACTTTAGGAGGTGGAGGAAATGAAAGTAAAACCTTCAGTAAAACCTATTTGTGAAAAATGTAAAATTATCAAAAGAAAAGGCAAAGTTATGGTAATTTGCGAAAACCCACGTCACAAGCAGAAGCAGGGTTAAGCAAGGTTCTTTTGGGGCAGGGTCAGGCTTAAGAACCACAATTACTTTTAAGCTGATTCCGCATATTGCGGGTGAAATTCTGCTCCGTTGTTTTTTCTAAAATTAATGGAGGTGAAAATTTATGGCACGTATTGCAGGTGTAGATTTGCCGAACGATAAGAGAGTTGAAATAGGGCTCACATACATTTTCGGTATCGGTCTTTCTACTTCAAAGAAAATTCTTGCGGCAACAGGTATCGATCCTGATATCAGAGTTCGTGACCTTACAGAAGATCAGGTTTCACAGCTCAGAGCTGAGATTGACAACTACAATGTTGAGGGTGACTTGAGACGTGATATCGCTCTTGACATTAAGCGTTTGATGGAAATTAACTGCTACCGCGGTCTGCGTCACAGAAAGAGTCTGCCTGTTAGAGGTCAGCGTTCTAAGACAAATGCAAGAACACGCAAGGGTCCTAAGAAGACCATAGCAAACAAGAAGAAATAATAAGCTGTTTCTTATATGAGAAGCATCACTACCGCTTATTATCAAAAGGATGGGCATAGTATGCCCGCATTTTATTGAGATTTTTCTGTATTTATATGCAGATATTCGTATTTTCAGGAGGTGAAAAATACAATGGCAAAGGCAGTTAAGAGAACTCGTCGTCGCAGAGAGAAAAAGAATATCGAGCGCGGCGCAGCACATATTAAATCTACATTTAATAACACCATTGTTACAATTACAGATGTAGCCGGAAATGCTATTTCATGGGCATCAGCCGGCGGTCTCGGTTTCAGAGGCTCAAGAAAGAGTACTCCTTTTGCAGCGCAGATGGCTGCAGAAACCGCAGCAAAGGCAGCTATGGAGCACGGCTTAAAGTTTGTTGAAGTATACGTTAAGGGTCCCGGCTCCGGACGTGAAGCTGCTATCAGAGCTCTTCAGGTTGCAGGACTTGAAGTTAATATGATTAAAGACGTTACACCTATTCCTCATAACGGTTGCAGACCGCCTAAGAGAAGACGTGTATAGTTTGATTTTCGATTTTGTAAGGAGGAAATAAGAATGGCTAAGAATACGCAACCAATTCTTAAAAGATGTCGTTCGCTCGGTATCTCTCCTGCTGTTATGGGTTATGACAAGAGCTCAAACAGAGGCGATGATTCAAGAAAGAAGAAAAAGAGCGAATATGGCATGCAGCTTAATGAAAAGCAGAAGGTTAAGTTTATATATGGCGTTCTTGAAAAGCAGTTTGCTAAGTACTACGTAATGGCAACCAAGATGAAGGGTGTTACAGGTGAGTGCTTGCTCAGCATACTCGAATCAAGACTTGATAACGTAATCTTCCGTATGGGTCTTGCCAACACAAGACGTGAAGCAAGACAGATAGTTAACCACAGTCATGTTACTGTAAATGGACAGAAGCTTAATATTCCCTCATACCTTGTTAAGCCCGGCGATGTTGTTGGTCTTAAAGAAAGCAGCAGAAACGCTGACCGTATGAAGGATATCGTTGAGAGAAATTCAAGCAGATTAGTTCCCAAGTGGATTGATATGGATAAGAACACTCTTGAAGGCAGAATAGTTGCACTTGCCGACAGAGAGGATATCGATTTCCCTGTTGAGGAACATATGATTGTTGAGTTCTACAGCAGATAATAATTTGCTGCAGACAAAACTGTTTGTTTTGTAATATTTAGGAGGGCTGACAATGATAGAAATAGAAAAGCCAAAAATAGAATGCGTTGAAGCATCCGAAGATAACAAATACGGCAAATTTGTTGTTGAGCCGCTTGAGAGAGGCTATGGTACAACCCTTGGAAACTCTCTTAGAAGAATGTTACTTTCCTCGCTTCCGGGCGTTGCAGCTACTTCTGTCAAAATTGACGGAGTTTTGCATGAGTTTACAACTGTTCCCGGTGTGAAGGAAGACGTTACCGAAATTATACTCAACATCAAGAATTTAGCTGTTAAGCTTCATTCTGATGCTCCGAAGACGGTTTATATCAACCACGAGGGTGCAGGCGAAATCTGTGCCGGAGATATTAAGCATGATTCGGACGTAGAAATCATAAATGAGGATTTGCACATTGCAACTCTCAACGAAGACGCAAAGCTTTTTGCAGAAATTACTCTTGACAAAGGTCGCGGATACGTTTCTGCAGACCGTAACAAGCAGCAGATGCAGCCTGTTATCGGAGTAATTGCTACAGACTCGATTTACACACCTGTTCGCAAAGTTAACTACACAGTTGAAAACACTCGTGTGGGCAACGTTACAGATTATGATAAATTGTCACTTGAGGTATGGACGGACGGAACTATTCCTCCTGCCGAAGCTGTAAGCCTTGCGGCAAAAATCATAAGCGAGCATATGAGTTTGTTTGTTGATTTATCAGATGATGCTAAGAATGCTGAGATTATGATTGAGAAAGAAGAAAGCAAGAAAGAAAAAGTTCTTGAAACAACAATTGAAGAGCTTGATCTTTCTGTTCGTTCTTACAACTGTCTCAAGCGTGCAGGCATCAATACAGTTCAGGATCTCACGGCGAGAACTGAGAACGATATGATGAAGGTCAGAAACCTTGGACGTAAGTCCCTCGAAGAGGTTATCGCAAAGCTGGAAGCAATGGAGCTTTCATTATCAAGCGATGATTAATTGACCGAAGATTAAAGAATTTAAGAAAATGAGGTGATAATTATGGCACACCAGAGAAAACTTGGCAGACCGACTGACCAGAGAAGAGCAATGCTCAGAAATATGACAACCTCTCTTTTGGAAAACGGCAGAATTATAACAACTCTTACCCGTGCAAAGGAAGTACAGAAGCTTGCTGACAAGATGGTTACACTCGGCAAAGCCAACACACTTCACACAAAGAGACAGGCGCTCGGTTTTGTTACAAAGAGAGACGTTGTTTCAAAGTTGTTTGACGAAATCGCACCTAAGTTTGCTGAAAGAAACGGTGGCTACACCAGAGTTATCAAGATGGGCCCAAGACGTGGCGACGCTGCAGAGATGGCAGTACTTGAACTCGTAGACTAATTAAAAAGCTAATCCCCCGACATAGGTCGGGGGATTTTTATTGAAAAAATAACGGCCAATTTGTAAATAATATATTACAAATTGCCTGTTTGCTTGACATAAAATAGAAAGTATGATAAAATCAACCCATAATATAAGAAAGTGGTGAATGTTTAACAAATGGAAGATAGCGACAGTACTAATGAGGCTAACCCTCCTTTGTTTTATGTGATAATATGGACAAGGCGAAGTCCCTACATGCGATTGTAGGTTTTTTGCTTTGTCTTTTTGTGTTTTCGATTATATTTATGGAGGATAAAAATGGATAAATCAATTTGGCTTATGCTTGGACTTCAGGCGTTGCTTATTGCACTGAATGCTGTGTTTGCATGTGCTGAGATAGCCGTAATTTCAATGAATGATACAAAGCTTGCCCATCTTGCGGCGGCAGGCGACAAAAGGGCCGTAAGGCTTGCAAGGCTTACAAGTCAGCCTGCAAGATTTCTTGCGACCATCCAGGTTGCAATTACTCTGTCCGGATTTTTGGGCAGTGCTTTTGCGGCTGAAAACTTTTCGGATGTCTTGGTTGGCTGGGTTATAAAAAGCGGGATAAATATTCCGACAGAGGTGCTTGGGACAGTCGCAGTTGTGCTGATAACAATTATTCTATCTTATTTTACCCTTGTTTTTGGAGAGCTTGTTCCAAAGCAGGTGGCTATGCGGAACGCAGAGAGATTAGCCCTTGGTATGTCGGGGCTTATTTCGGGGATTTCCAAAATCTTTGCTCCTCTTGTTGGTTTGCTTACCTTGTCTACAAATGGGGTGCTCAGGCTTCTTGGCATAGACCCCAACGTTCAGGATGAAGAGGTCAGCGAAGAAGAAATTCTTATGATGGTTGATGCAGGTAGCGAAAAGGGCACGATAGATGATGAGGAAAGAGATTTTATTCAGAATGTCTTTGATTTTGACAACCTTGACATTGAGGAGATAATTACTCATCGCAAAGATATTGAAATGCTTGACTTAGAAGACGATGACGAAAGTTGGAGAGAGACGATTTTCAACACGGGATATACATATTATCCTGTGTGTGAGGGCACCGCTGACAAGATTGCAGGCGTGCTTAATACAAAAAAATACTTCAGATTAAGAGACCAGAGCAGGGAGTCTGTGATGGAAAATGCAGTTATGCCTGCATACTTCGTGCCGGAGACCTTGAAGGCAGATGTTCTTTTCAGAAATATGAAAAAAGAAAAGGTTGAAATTTCTGTTGTTTTAGATGAGTATGGTGGCGTTAGTGGTATTGTTACCATGAAAGACCTTGTAGAAGAGCTTGTGGGAGATTTATCTGATGATATGGAAAACGAGGACGAGGCACCATCTGTTAATCCCATAGGTGACAACAGGTGGGAGATTGCAGGAAGTGCCAGCCTTGAGGATGTTTCTGAAAGTTTGGGAATTACACTTGAGTGTGAAGAATATGATACATTGAACGGATTAATTTTTCATACGCTTGGTCAGTTGCCTGAAATCGGCGAGGAACTTGAAAATGATGTGTTGCGAATAAAAGTGACAGAGGTTGAAGATCATCAGGTAAAAACTGCATTGGTTGAAAAGAAAGAAATTGAGTAAAATAAGGAGCGTGGTTTTGGCTGCGCTCTTTGCCATTTAAGGAGAATTTGCGGCGGTAAAATAAAATGTTTCAAAAAGGTTAACAAATTGTAACTATTGGACCAAAATTATTGACAAAGTCCTGTCAAATGGTATAATTACATCAATATAACTATCACAATATATTGTGGAAAATTTCCTGGAAAGGGGGAAGGATATGAGTAAGACGTATAAGATAATAGTAAGTACGGTTACATTATTATTTATTGTTTTTTCTGCAATGTTCGGAGTGCTTGCGGCACAGAAGATATCTGAACTCTCCCTTGGTGACGAGGTATATATTCAGGGTCTTGAAGAAGAGAGTAAAGAGCTTGGCATAATAAATATATTGCTTATCGGTGTTGACGATGGCGGTTTCAGAAGCGATACCATTATGCTCGTTTCGGTTGACAGCTATTCAGACCGTGTTAATTTGCTCTCTATCCCCCGTGATACAATGGTTAAAGCAAAGGGATACACTGTACAGAAAATAAATGCGCTTATTGGGCTTGGCAGGCAGGCTGTTGCCAACAATAAGCTTGATGAGCCGGAAGAATTGCTTGTGGATATGGTTAAAGAGCTTACAGGTCTCCCGATACATTATTTTGCATCCGTAGATTTTGATGGCTTTAAGGAAATTATAGACGCTGTTGATGGTGTGGACTTTAATGTGCCTTATAATATGAATTATGACGACCCTGTTCAGGATTTACACATTCATTTAAAAGCAGGGATGCAGCATCTCGATGGCGATGCCGCCCATGACTTTGTAAGATTTCGTCACAACAATGACGGTAGCGCACCCGGTGAATATGTTCTCGGTGACGAGGGCAGAGAGTATTGGCAGCAGGAATTTATAAAAGAGTTGATAAAGCAGAAATGTAAACCATATTATATTTCGAAAATTGATGAGATTTTCAAGGTTGTAAGCAAAAACCTCCGCACTAACTATACGATGAGGGATTTGATTAATCACTTAGAGCTTGTGCAGAGAGTTGATTTTTTAAATGTTGGTTCTTATCAGCTTCCCGGTCAGGCGGAATATATAGATGGCGTATGGTGGTACAAATGCCATAAAGAAGAAACAAGAGGGCTTATCAATGAGGTCTTTCTGCCAAAAAGCCGCAGCGAGTGGGAGGAGTATCTGCAAAACAAGGAAGACAGTACAGGTTTTGACTCGGTGGATGCAATCCACAGTGTAAGGAAGCCCAAAACAGCTGTAATATTAGGCGAATAACAGGTGAATATTCATCGGCCAAATCAGAATTGAACATATGCAAAGGAGCATAACTTATGAACAGGCAGTTATTCAATGCAGACTATAAGAACATTTACGTTGAAAAAAGTGAGCATCAGACAACCTTCTGTTACAGAACAGGTATGACAGTGTATGAGGAAGTGTTTATAAAAGGCAGACTTATGGCCGCAGGTTGGAATACAGCCGGATATACCCTTAATGTTCTGGAATCGTTCCCTACAAGGTTTGCGGGTCAGGCGTGTAATATGTTTGGTAAAGTTCAGGGCGATGGCAGAGGCAGTTTTCGTATCGGCAACTCCTTTGAGATAGAAGCAAACGGTGTATCCCTTGATAAGACGTGGGAAATGATAAGCTTTGAGCAAAACGAAGAAATTATTGAGGGTTCAAACGCAGAGGTTATTCACGGTAAACTTTTCTTAAAGAGCACCGCTTGCGACATAGAGGTTGTTGTACATACTATGCTTGACGGCACACCTATTATCACTCGCTGGCTTGAGGTAAAAAATACCGGCACACAGAGAATAAACATCAGTGATGTTGTAGCTATGGGCGGTGGTATTGAGGTAATAAAAGCGTGGAAGGATTATATGAAAGGCAACCCCGACAGCTCTAAGATATATTCGCTCGGTTATATGGACAATGCCCAGTGGGGGCACGAGGGTTACTTTAAGTGGCACGACCTTCCTGCAATCAATTACGGAATAAGCGGTAAGTATATTAACGAACAGAGATTCCGCCATCCGTTCTTTATGCTTAGAAACAACCTTCTCGGAAGCATGATGATTGCGCAACTTGGCTGGACCGGCGGATATGACTTTAACTTTACTCTTGACACCGATGTTCGCAATGCTGATGCAGGCGTGGCAGAGTCAAGACTTTCGTTCAGTGCTAAACTGAATGCACCGAATCCTATGCTTGTTTTAGAGGCTGATGAAGAGTTTGAGCTTCCTAGGATTCATGTTGGTATTATTCAGGGTGATTTTGATGATGCCATTAACTCTATGCATAAGCATACAAGAAAAACTGTCTTTACTATGCCGGCACCCTGTGGGAAAAAGGGATGGATAGAGGGCGGCATGGGCGCAGAGCGACTTATGGATGTGGCTGCAACCAAGCACTTTATCGATACAGTATCATCAACTGGTGCAGAAACTATGATTATAGATGCCGGATGGTATTGCCCGATGAACAAGGAGCAGTATGAGTGGCATTCAAGAGCGGGACTTTGGTATCCCGGCGAGGGCAGATACCCCAACGGTATGAGTGAAGTTCGCGATTATGCCCACAGTAAAGGCCTGAAGTTTGGCCTTTGGATAGAGATTGAGGCTATGGGAATAACTGCGGAGAAATTCCGTGCAGAGCATCCTGATTGGATTGTTACCGACGAGTATGACACAGTCGGCAGACTCCTTGATTATTCAAATCCTGAGGTTATTGAGTGGGCAGAGAAAGAGCTCTCTCGCTGTATCGAAGAATACGAAATGGAGCTTTTCCGCATAGACTATAACCTTGGCTTGAATTCAATGATATATATGACAAAAAAGGATGGCGCCAGGGAGAATGCATATCTGCGTTATTATAAAAACGCAACTGCAATGTTTGAAAGACTCAAGAAAAAGTACCCTGATGTAATCTTCGAGAACTGCGCAGGCGGCGGTGCCCGTACAGACCTTGGCTTTGTTAAGAATTTCACCCACTCATGGGTATCTGACTGGCAGGTGCCTCCGCGTTCATTTGCTATCACAAATGGTATGACTATGGTGTTGCCTCCTGAAACAGTTGACAGACTCATAAGCGGTATGAACTGCCACACAAGAGGCTCTCTTGATTTCCAGGTAAGAAATGCAATCTTTGGCAGACCGTCTACAAACGACTATAACTGTCTCGGCAGCGATATGAACGATGACCAGCTTGGCTTTGTTAAGCACACATTTGATATCTATAAAGAGCATATTCGTCCATATATTGATGAGAGCCTTATCTTCCACCACACACCGGACATTGTTTCCAACAGTGATGGAAAAGGTACGGTTGAGTATCCTCAGGGCGTAGGTATCATAGAGAGAGGAACAGAGGATGCAAAGCATGGTGTAATCGGCATCTTCAAGCTGGCTGACTCTATGGATGAAAACTTCTTTACTATCCGTCCAAAGGGTGTTGACAGAGCTAAGAGCTACAAGGTTACATTTGATAACGAAGGAACATCTGTGGTTGTTTCGGGCATGGAGCTTCGCAGGGATGGCCTGGTTGTAGAAATCGAAGGTGCAATTACATCGGAACTTATCATATACGAAGAGGTCTAAAAAATGAAAATACTTGGCGTTGACTTTGGTGACAGCCGTACAGGATATGCAATTTCCGATGCTTTGGGCTTTGGTGCCAATGTGCTTGATGCTTTTAAGAGCAAAAATATGAAAGCAGTTGCCGAATATACCATTACTCTTGCAAAGGAGCAAGGCGCGGAAAAAATTATCCTGGGCTATCCAAAAAATATGAACGGAACCCTCGGGCCCCGGGCGAACAAGACTAAGCAGCTTAAAAAAATGCTTGAGGACGGCTGTGACATTCCTGTGGTTTTGTGGGACGAGAGGCTGACAACTGTTTCGGCACACAATCTTATGAATGAAACAAATGTTCGTGGTGACAAACGCAAAAACAGTGTGGACAGCATATCTGCTGCATACATTTTGCAAGGTTATCTCGATAGTATAAAATAATTTAAAGGAGAAAAGAAAATGGCAGAATTACCTGAAAACCCATATCTCATTGATTTATATGATGAGGATGGAAACAAAGTTGTTTTTGAACATCTTGACACCGTTGAGTATGACGGCGGGGAGTATGTAATTTGTATTCCTTATGATGAAGAAGAGGAAGATGTGACAGAGGTAGTAATCTTCAAAATAGTTGAAGACGAAAACGGAGAGGAAATACTTTCTCAAATTTTTGATGCAGATGTTATATCCCCTGTTTACGAAATTTTCAAGGACCGCAACGCGGATATGTTTGAATTTAACGAATAATTCAAGCAAAGGAGACCAACTATGATTTGTCAATAGAAAAATGAAAACTTTTTTAAAAATTTTGTGTAGCTAAAAAAGTGTATAGCAAACAAAGCATTCTCTAAAATGCTTTTTGAAAATTGAATATAGTTAAGGTAAGACTTAGGCTAAGTTGAACTCAACATTGTCAGTCATCATTTTATGAATGACACGAACCAGCTTGTGTGCTACATGACCTAAAGCGTTGTAGTGGCGACGACCTTGAGATATTTTTAAATCATAATACTGTTTAAAAGTATCATTAACTAAGGTGGTTTGCCAAGCAGCATTTATCAAAGCGAATCTTAATAGTTTAGAACCTCTTTTAGACATTCGCGTTCTGGCTGCATTAAAATTGCCTGATTGATAAACAGATGGATCAAGACCCGCATACGCAAGCAGTTGGCAAGGCTTCTTAAAACGGGATATATCGCCAATTTCGCCGATAATCATTGCACCGTTTAAAGAGCCAATGCCCGGTATTGTTTTGATAACCGAATCAAGCTTTTCCATAATTAAGTTAATATTCTCATCAATTTCGTTTAATTGCTGAGTAAATAATTCAATTTGAGAAATAGCTTGAAATATCTGCAAAGATATGGTATCATTTTTAATACCGACAGATTGCGATGCAAGCTCTTTTAAAAGTACAGCATTAGACTGGTTAAAGTGTCCCTTGGAGGACTTGTAGAGAAGGTTCGTAAGCCTTGTGAGATGCATTTTCGCAATCTTGTCGGGATTTGGCTCTGTTTTGAGAAGTTCATAACAAGCCTTTCCGTGAATACCGGACTTAAAAAAGTACTGTAATTCCGGGAATAACAAATCCACATAAGTAACAAGTTGAATTTTAACCTTTGTCCTTGCCTTCATAAGTTTTTGACGGAAGCGACAGAGGTTTTTTAATTGCAAAGAATCATAATCACGCTCGGAGAACAGACGATACTGATTCATCATCAAAGCTTTGATGATAAGATATGTATCAACAGAATCAGTTTTAGTCTTTCTGATATTTGTTTTTCTGAGAGTTGATGTTTGTATAGGATTGATAATACAAACATTAAATTCTCTCGAATACAGAAAGCAGGTTAGGTTTTCAGCATAGTGAGCAGTAGATTCCATTCCGATTAAGATATCTTCTTTCGGGAATTCCGAAAGCTTATCTAAGAGTAATTGAAATCCGGCATGGTTGTTAGAGAAAGAAAAAGGACTAACAAGAATTTCACCGTCTGAATCCATAACTGCTGCATAGTGTGTTTGTTTGGCAACATCAATGCCAATATAGTGCATTAAAATCAACTCCTTTGTAAGTGTTTACACTGTGTTTGTCCACCTGGTTTTATCATCATAAACTTGCGGGAAATGAAAGTTCAAAGACTTATCCAACTATAAATAATTTAGATAAAACTGTGGCAATACACTCCTTTAAATAGTCAAAGCTATAAAAACAAATAAAAAGTCCACAGTGTTTTATTGATTATATCATAAAGGTTAAAAAGAAAGGAGCGTATTGATATATTTAGGACTAAATATATCATACAAGAAAAACAAATGCAATTTTTGCTCAGGAAGATTAATAATATAAAAAGGTTGCTTCAAAATGAAGCAACCTTTTTTGTGCCAATCACAGATGACAACATAATAAAGCTTAAATTGTGGGTTTATGTTGTAATCTTAACCTGTTCGTTTTCTTTTAGCCATTCGACTTCTAAGTCAAGGGCTTCTGCCAGGGAATCAAGGTCTATATACGTTCTGTCGTTCTCGGTATAGGTCGGACACTCAAGAGCTATTGTTTCACCATTTACAATAGCAGTGTCTGTGCCAAGTATGTGCGAGAAGGTTTTATCACCAAGGGATACCGCAATCATTTTTGTCTTATCTGTATAACAAACCCTTGCCCCAAGGCTCTCCGAAACAAACCGCAGAGGCACCATAGTCTGTCCTTCTGCTATCAAAGGTGCAATCTCACCTTCACACGCCTCGCCATTGACTATCGCTGATTTTTCATCTATTGTGAGCATTATTTCATCGGGAATTTCAGTTTCCGATACCTCTATTATGTATTTTCCGTCTGTGGTTTTTACGAGAATATTCTTATCGAATGTAAAGTACATAGCAGGATGCTTTTTTTCTCCTTTATCTCCATATGGCTCTACAATGCAATTTTCAACCAAAACATTCCCGTTTACATCAACAATCTTGTCTCCGGCACTTTCAAAGATTATGGCGTCATTATCTTTTAAAGCACCATATTCACCATTTAGAAATAAATGATAGTCGTTAAATGCAAAAAAATCGTAATCTGTAGATATATATAAATTATTGAAAAAATAACAGTTTCTCTCATTATTTCTTTTTTTAGCATACATTCTATTATATTCTATCGATTTATCTATATCAGTCACATCATAATCTGCCTTTTCAACTATATCAAGCTCATCATATCTGTTTCCCTGTTTATCTATATGATATATTTCATCATCAGCCTCAACCTTGGCATATCCATATTTAAAATCATATGCCATATCGTATTGTGGCTCTATTATCATATTCCCCGACAAATCCATGTAGCCCCACTTATCGCCTATACGCACCGCAACTGAATACTCGGAAATTTTATACAAATAACTGTAATACCGATTAGTTCCGTGACCCGCGTAGCGTATCTCATCCCATATTCGAATATCAAAATCTCTTACAACATTTCCATACACATCTACAAGTCCACAATAAACCTTTTCGTGTTTTGGCAAGCCGTCCGGTTCTAT
Organism: Clostridia bacterium; assembly: GCA_045587365.1. Classification (GTDB taxonomy): domain Bacteria; phylum Bacillota; class Clostridia; order Monoglobales; family Monoglobaceae; genus UMGS1820. The sequence goes on along the minus strand of JAZNCD010000034.1, from coordinate 6,636 downwards.
TGGGTCTAATTTAGCCGCAATAGCCACCCCATCAACATAATCGCTGATGATGTCAATCTCCTCTGCATTGATTGAGCTGCCGTCCTTTAAATCTACAAACCATACGGATGTCTCATCTCTTGCCAAATATATATTGCCCGAGTATTGCAAATAGTCATCATAAATAACCTCTCCTGATGAATTAATAAGTCCGTATTTGCCATTGAGACGTGATGTCATTAATCCATCAGGCATAAAATCACCTAAAGAATCGTATATAACGGGAATTACAATCTTGCCGTATTTATCTATGTATCCGCACTTACCATTACAAGCAACCCTATATGGCCCACCTCTGCGAATATATGAAGACGAATAATCATATATATAATAATTCATATCGTATGTATAAAATATTTCATACATACATGGAACAACCTCATTCAGTTGTTGGTCGACAAGCCCGTATAAAGAGTTCTTGTCCCTCACTACAATCAATCCGCTATCTAAAACATCCATGAATTCCTGACCCTCGGGGAGAGTATGCTCATTAAAATCTTCATCAATAAGTATGGTATACGAATATACATCGTCTGCGCTAGCTAGCGCAACTCCATTTTTAAACGGTGTAAGATTTTTATACTTAGCTTCTGTTAAGCTTTCGCCGCTCTCGTTTACAAATCCCTTATATTCGCCATCTTTTGCTATTCCTGTCCCGTTCTCATCATAGTCAAGAAAATTAGTGATTACTATCTCGCCGCTTTTATCTATCCCAATCAGAGTTTTGGTCTCAGGCATCCTCACACAGGCGGTTGAATTATTAAAATCATCTGCATACGCATATATGGGCTCAATTGTGATCTCGTAGTTTTCATTCAAAAACCCATATCGTCCGTTTTGAGCTTTAAACCTGCGCATACCGTCAAGCAGAGGATATATTTCTGCTACAGACTCATCAATTTTTGTAACTTTGATATCATATTCACTTTTTGCACAGGCAGGAATACCCACACAGGAAAAAATTACTATGCAAATCAGTATTGATACTATCCTTTTCATATTACACACTCCTTTTCGGTTTGTTTTTATTGTTTCGGTCGGCTAAGCCACATTGACTTTTCCAAAGAATCCTTCCAAATATCATTATAGATATAATTATTTATGTCATATATAAGATTATTGTACTCCCCAAAAGCGGCATTGTCAATATTTGCTGATTTGTTTATGCCTTAACACCTAATCGTGGCAAACGATAAAACAATATAGTTCTATACTATAGCTAAAAGTGTCATAGCGTGCCACACGAAATATGTGTTTAGCATATTGGAAGAGCTAAAAGCTTTTTGCATATAATTATTTTGTCAAAGACTTGACAAAATTGAAAATATGTTATATAATGACTTGGTTAAGGTGGGAAAGAAGTGGTTTAAATCATGGAAAGACTAAATACCCCCAATAAAGTGGCAGGTATAAAACAGACAAAAGCGGCAATAAAATCCCGGAAGGCCCTTGTGGTTTTCGTGGGAAGCGATGCTGCACCATCGGCGGTTGGAGAGGTTATTGACCTTTGCAAAGAGATGGATGTAGAGCTTGTCTGCGACCATACCAGAAAAGAGCTTGCAAAGGCGTGCAGAATTGATGTGCCTTGTGCAGCAGCCACTGTTTTAAAATAACCTTGGTAAAAGCACATTTGTGTTTTTATATATAAAATCTATATGTATGGAGGTGAACATATTGCCAACATTTAACCAATTGGTCAGAAAGGGAAGAGCAACAGTTGAGAAAAAGTCAACTGCTCCTGCACTCCTTAAGGGCTACAATACCCAGAAGAGTCAGCTTACCGATCAGGCTTCTCCTCAGAAGAGAGGTGTTTGCACATCGGTTAGAACAATGACACCTAAAAAGCCTAACTCAGCGCTTCGTAAGGTTGCCAGAGTTAAGCTTACTAACGGAATCGAAGTTTCTGCTTACATTCCGGGTATCGGTCACAACCTTCAGGAACATAGCGTTGTTATGATTCGTGGTGGTAGAATTAAGGACCTTCCTGGTGTGCGTTATCACATTATCCGTGGTACACTTGATACCTCAGGTGTTGATAAGCGTATGCAGAGCAGATCTAAGTACGGCGCAAAGCGTCCTAAATAAGATCTGAACAATTTAAAAATGTAGTGCATATATGTTCTAAAAATATTCTTTGACCTATATGCACGACAGCGGACAATAGGTCCGTTGAGTACCTTGATGGTGAATAAACCTAGTGAAGGAGGGGAAGAAAGTGCCAAGAAGAGGTCATATTGCGCGTCGTGATGTTTTGCCTGATCCGCTTTACAACAGCAAGGTTGTTACAAGACTGATCAACAACATCATGCTCGACGGCAAAAAGGGCGTTGCCCAGAAAATAGTTTATGATGCATTTGACATCATTAAAGAAAAAACCGGAAAAGACCCTGTAGAGGTATTTGAAGAAGCGATGAACTGCGTTATGCCTGTTTTAGAGGTTAAGGCTCGTCGTGTCGGAGGTGCCAACTATCAGGTTCCGATTGAGGTTAGACCTGACAGACGCGAAACACTCGGTCTCAGATGGATAACATTATTCGCAAGAAAGAGATCAGAGAGAACAATGGCAGAGCGTCTCGCAAACGAGCTTATGGATGCTATCAACAGCACCGGCGGAGCGTTCAAGAAGAAGGAAGATACTCACAAGATGGCAGAAGCGAATAAAGCATTCGCTCACTACCGCTGGTAATTTTTACTTTGAAAATTGGCGAGCATTGCGTGTTCGTCGCATAGACATATCTCGATATAGTCTATGCTCCTGCACCCACAAGTCTCATCCAATTTTCTTCGTAAAAATTCCAATCGGATTTATAAAAAAACTTGTGATTAAATCTACGACAAACCGAATATGCAGTGTTTATCATTGCGAAAGGAGAAAACTATGGGTAGAGCGTTTTCTTTGGAGAAAACCAGAAATATAGGCATCATGGCTCACATCGATGCCGGTAAGACTACTACCACAGAGCGTATCTTGTTCTACACAGGCCGTATTCACAAAATCGGTGAGACCCACGAGGGTGCATCACAGATGGACTGGATGGAGCAGGAGGCAGAACGTGGTATTACAATTACCTCTGCTGCAACTACCGCACAGTGGAAAAACCACAGAGTAAACATCATCGATACTCCCGGACACGTTGACTTTACTGTTGAAGTTGAGCGTTCACTCCGTGTTCTCGATGGAAGCGTTACTGTTCTTTGTGCAAAGGGCGGCGTTGAGCCACAGTCAGAGACCGTTTGGCGTCAGGCTGACAAATACATGGTACCAAGAATGGTATATGTAAACAAGATGGACATCATGGGCGCAGATTTTTATAATGTTGTATCTATGATGAAAGAGCGTTTAAAGTGTAACGCTGTTCCGATTCAGCTTCCTATCGGTGCTGAAGAAGAATTCAAGGGTTTGATTGACCTTATCCAGATGAAGGCTTATGTTTATTATGATGAGCAGGGCCTTGATGAAAGAATAGAAGAGATTCCTGCTGATATGAAGGACAAGGCTGAGGAGTACCGTCAGGCACTTCTTGAGGCTGTTGCCGAAACAGACGAAGAAATGATGGAAAAATTCTTCGAAGAGGGAGATCTCTCTGAGGCTGATATCAAAAAGGCAATAAGAAAAGCGACAATTGCAAACGAAATGGTTCCTGTTTTGTGTGGATCTTCATACAGAAACAAGGGCGTTCAGAATATGCTTGACGCTGTTATCGACTTTATGCCGTCACCTCTTGATGTACCCGCTATCAAGGGTATCATCCCAAGAACTGAAGAAGAGGATGTTCGTCATTCTTCAGATGAAGAGCCATTTGCGGCTCTCGCGTTTAAGATTATGACTGACCCATTTGTAGGTAAGCTTGCATTCTTCCGCGTGTACTCAGGTACACTTTCAAGCGGTTCACACGTTTACAACTCTACAAAGGACAACAAAGAAAGAATCGGTCGTATCTTGCAGATGCACGCTAACGACAGAGAAGATATTGATATCGTATATTCAGGTGATATCGCAGCTGCTGTTGGTTTAAAGAACACAACAACAGGTGATACTCTCTGTGATGAGAAGCATCCAATCATCCTTGAGTCTATGGAGTTCCCGGAACCGGTTATTCGTGTTGCGATTGAGCCTAAGACCAAGGCAGGTCAGGAAAAGATGGGTATCGCTCTCGCTAAGCTTGCAGAAGAAGATCCTACTTTCAGAACTTATACAGATGACGAGACAGGCCAGACAATTATCGCAGGTATGGGTGAGCTCCACCTTGAGATTATCGTTGACCGTCTGCTCCGTGAGTTTAAGGTTGAGGCAAACGTTGGTAATCCTCAGGTATCTTACCGTGAGACTATCAGAGCTGCTTCGCACGTTAACCACAAGTATGCAAGACAGTCAGGTGGTAAGGGTCAGTACGGTCACGTTGTTATGGACGTTGAGCCTTTAGAGCCGGGTTCAGGTTATGTATTTGAAAACAAGATTGTCGGTGGTGCTATTCCTAAGGAATACATCCCTGCAGTTGACGCAGGTATCCAGGGCGCTATGGAAACAGGTGTTCTTGCAGGTTACCCTGTAGTTGACGTTAAGTGTACTCTTGTTGACGGATCATACCACGAAGTCGACTCATCAGAAATGACATTTAAGCTTGCCGGTTCAATGGCTTTCAAAGAAGCTTGTAAGAAGGGTAACCCCGTTATTATGGAGCCTATCATGAAGGTCGTTGTAAATGTTCCTGAGGATTACATGGGTGATGTTATGGGTGACCTTAACTCACGTCGTGGTCAGATTCAGGGTATGGAGGCAAGAACAGGTGCACAGGAAATCACTGCACACGTTCCGCTTTCAGAAATGTTTGGTTACGCAACCGAACTTCGTTCAAGAACTCAGGGCCGTGGTCAGTATTCTATGGAACCAAGCCACTTTGAGGAACTTCCTAAGAGCATTGCTGAAAAGATTATTAAAGAGCGCAGCAAATCTGAGGAATAAAATTAACTTTTTTCAAAAAACTATTGAAATTATTTTGGTTTCATAGTAAAATAGAGAAAAGATTTATGCAAATTAATTAAAAGGTATTTATATTTTAGGAGGAATTTAACAATGGCAAAGGAAAAGTTTGAAAGAAGCAAACCCCATGTTAACATTGGTACAATTGGCCACGTTGACCATGGTAAAACAACTCTTACCGCTGCAATAACAAAGGTTCTTGCTATGGGTGGTAAGGCTCAGTACGAGGCTTATGATATGATCGATAAGGCTCCTGAGGAAAGAGAAAGAGGTATCACTATCTCTACTGCACACGTTGAGTACGAGACAGACAACCGTCACTATGCACACGTTGACTGCCCAGGACACGCTGACTATGTTAAGAACATGATCACCGGTGCTGCTCAGATGGACGGTGCTATCTTGGTTGTATCATCTGCTGATGGTCCTATGCCTCAGACAAGAGAGCACATTCTTCTCTCACGTCAGGTTGGCGTACCTTATATCGTAGTATTCATGAACAAAGTTGACCAGGTTGACGATCCTGAGCTTCTCGAGCTCGTTGAAATGGAAATCAGAGACCTTCTCACAGAGTATGAGTTCCCCGGTGACGATATTCCGATCGTTAAGGGTTCAGGTCTTCAGGTTCTTGAGAGTGCATCTACAGATCCTTCTGCTCCTGAGTACGCTTGTATCCACGAGCTTATGGAAGCTGTTGACAGCTACATCCCAACACCTGAGAGAAAGAGCGATCTTCCTTTCTTGATGCCTGTCGAGGACGTATTCTCAATCACAGGTCGTGGTACAGTTGCTACAGGCCGTGTTGAGAGAGGTCAGCTCAATATGTCTGACGAAGTTGAAATCGTTGGTCTTGCTGATGAATCAAGAAAAGTTGTTGTAACAGGTATCGAGATGTTCAGAAAGCTTCTTGACTATGCAGAAGCTGGTGACAACATTGGTGCACTTCTTCGTGGTGTTGCAAGAGACGAAATCGAAAGAGGACAGGTTCTTGCGAAGCCAGGTACAATCACACCTCACACACAGTTCAAGGGCGAAGTTTACGTTCTTACTAAGGAAGAGGGTGGACGTCATACTCCATTCTTCACAAACTACAGACCTCAGTTCTATTTCAGAACAACTGACGTTACTGGTGTAGTTAACCTTCCTGCTGGCACAGAGATGTGTATGCCTGGTGACAACGTAACAATGGACGTTGAACTTACAACAACCATCGCTATCGAGCCAGGTCTCCGTTTCGCTATCCGTGAGGGTGGTAGAACAGTTGGTTCGGGCGTTGTTGGCGAAATCCTTGCTTAATTTTTAAGTAAACGCTTAAAAACCTAAATTTATATTGGAGATGCTCGGGCTTGCCTTGAGCATCTCCTTAAATTTTAAATCTCTATTGAGTGTTTATTATCTTTATGATCTTCAACTTGGTATTCCGCGTTTAAGACAGAGTTGATTTTTTTATTAGTCATTCTTCTTTCGGCATACCCTTTGTGTTAACTATTTTAATTTTTTTGAATATAATAAAATAATAACTGATATTTTTTTCTTTGGGAAATGGTGAAATTCCATACCGGCAGTATAGTCTGCGAAGAAAACAAATGAAATTTTTGATAGATGTTATAAAAAGC
>JAZNCD010000033.1:0-2179 GCA_045587365.1 Clostridia bacterium | reverse complement strand
CACGCTCGCACACGGTGTCTTCGCGTTCATTCAGCATATGATAAAGTATCTTCATACCAAGGTGAGACATACCAACCTCGTACACATCAGGGAAGCAAAAAGCAAAGGACATTATGGATTCTGTCCATTCCTTGTGTATACTGTTAAACTCGTTTCCTATATATCTTGTCGGCTTTTGAACTCTTTTAAGACAGCCTTCAAATTTTGTTCTGTACATACATATCCTCCGCAACTGAGTTTTGTAATATTTTTCTATGTTAATATAATACACTACCGCGTCTCAACTTTCAAGCATAAATATGGACAAATATAAATAAAATTAAGTATAAACCAAATTAAGGAGCGATGTTTTTATGTCAGTAAAGCAAACAAAAGACAGGGCAAATCAGAGCAAGTTGACAGAGGGACTTTTCAGGCTTTTTATCAAACAAACCGTTGCGGTTTTTATCTGCACCGCATTTATCCTTGGAATGAAGCATTGCGGAGACCCGACTCTCTCATCATACGCCGATTCATTAGGTTATGCCATACGACAAAAAACTGACTTTGAGGCGCTCTCCGCCCCTATTATATCCTGGCTTGAAGAAAATTTACCCTGTTTTTTTGCTTCGCCCGATGACAAGGATACAAATACGCCAAAAGAATTCGGCGATGAAATAACCTTTCAGTGACCAAAGCTATGACAATAAGTTTACTTCCACATCTTAAAATCAATATATTATTTTTCCCACTTCTTGCCACAAGCATACTCGGCAAATATTTTTCCGCCTTTGCTTTGGCTTTTTTGTGTGCCATACTCCACGAGCTTTCCCATGTTTTTGCCGCGTGGCGTATGGGCGTCGGAGTGTTATATATTGAAATACTCCCCTTTGGCATATGTGCAAGACTCAAATCCGATATAATAAAAAACCCCGTCTGCGAGATACTTATTGCTCTGTCGGGTCCTTTTACAAACATTATTATATCTGCGGCTTCGTTGGTTTTTAAATATAAGCTCTCCAGCACATCTGTGCTTTTAGACTATTTTACAATCTGCAATCTGTCTATGGCGATAATAAATCTTCTGCCCTGTTTGCCCCTTGATGGCGGACGGATGCTTCGCGCATACCTGACATTGAAAACAGGTGCCGTTTTTGCATACAACTTTACTGTTAAGCTAAGCCGCATTATAGTCCTCATCTTAGTCGGCGGCTCGGTATATTTACTCCTTTCAAACAACTTTAACTTTTCTTTAATTCTTATCGGTGCATTTTTGCTTGGCAATCTGTGTCTTGAACAGAGAAATGCAACAAAAAACACCCTAAGAGAGCTGCTGTTTTATGAAGACAAATTAAAAACGGGCGAAATGACACTCTCAAATGTTATCACAGCACACAAATCAACTCCTGCACGAAGGATTTTGAAAAAGCTTTCATATAACAATTACCATATTATATGTGTTGTAGATGATGATTTAAGTGTTACAAAAGCCCTTACCGAGGGGCAGGTCATCAACGCTCTTACAAAGCAAAGCATCCGCATAACTCTTGGGGAAATATAAATTTCACAATTGCATAATAAATTTATCTTGAAATTCCTATCCGTATATGCTACAATATTAACCGGTATTACAATGCCGGTTAATATTGATAAACTTTAACTATACGGAGGATTTTTTATGAAGAAAATACTTATTTTGACAGCAATAGCTTATATGCTTATCAGTTCCATCTCTGCCTTTGCGGTAGCTGAGAACATTATTATCGACGGAGAAACCATTACAATCCCCGCCGAAATGGGAAAGGTTTGCGAAGTGGATGACAGAACTTTTGTTCCCGTTCGTTTTGTATCTGAGTTCCTCGGTTGTAATGTAACCTTTACAGATACAGCAGTTCAAAAGGGTGCAACAATCACCAATCCTGAAACAGGCATATCATACTACTTCATTATTGGCAGTAATTCATTTCTCGTAATTGCGGGCGATAGAGTTTCTTCTGTAACTATGGATACAGCTACATTCTTAAACTACGAAGAGGGCAGAACCTATGTTCCCGTTCGTTTCCTTGCTGAAGAACTTGGTTATTTAGTTGATTGGGAGGAAACAACACAAACCGTCAGACTTACTAAAATTACTGAATAATACAAGCGAGGTTTAAACTTTGAGAAAACAATTCAGACCAATCTGTGCAGCACTGTTGAT
>JAZNCD010000032.1:0-13494 GCA_045587365.1 Clostridia bacterium | reverse complement strand
GAATATTCACTAAGTGTCTCTTTTGCATTTGCATCGTTGAGGCCAAACACTTTTCTAACAAGAGAATATCCGTTTGAGTGGATACCGCTCGACGCAATACCAATAAGGACATCTCCCTCTTTTGCTCTGTCACCGTCAGTTATCTTTGACTTTTCAACAACGCCTACACTAAAACCTGCAAGGTCATACTCGTCAACAGGATAAAATCCCGGCATTTCTGCTGTCTCTCCGCCGACCAAAGCGCATCCTGCCAAAACACAACCATCTGCAACACCCTTTACAATCTGCGCAACCTTTTCAGGAACATTCTTGCCAACTGCAAGATAATCAAGGAAGAAAAGTGGCTTTGCGCCCGAGCAAGCAACGTCATTTACGCACATAGCCACACAATCCTGACCAATTGTATCATGCTTGTCCATCAAAAAGGCAACTCTGAGCTTTGTTCCAACGCCATCTGTGCCCGACACAAGCACAGGATTTTCGTAACCCTTGGGGATTTCAAAAAGTCCGCCAAATCCACCGATGCCACCAAGGACACCCTCTATCGCTGTCTTTTTTACATCATCTTTTATAAGTCTCACTGACTCATAGCCTGCTTCTACATCAACGCCGGCAGCTTTGTATGCATTTTCACTCATTTTCTTATTTCCTTTCGCCTATTATAATTCTTTGACAAGTTCTTTAATTTTCAAATCTTTCTGCGCAACGCCCTGTGCCATCTTTTCTTTTGCATTTTTGAGGGCATCTTTTAAGTAATCATATTTAAGTGACAACATCTGCGCCGCAAGGATTGCCGCATTTGTGCCATTATCAACACCAACTGTTGCAACAGGGATTCCCGGAGGCATCTGCACCGTTGCAAGAAGTGCATCCATACCATCAAATGTTGATTTAATCGGTATGCCAATCACAGGAACAACTGTGTGTGCCGCAAGAACGCCACCAAGATGTGCCGCCATACCAGCTGCAGCTATTATAACCTCAATTCCATTTTCCTCTGCTGTCTTTGCAAATTCCGCCGCTCTGTCCGGAGTTCTGTGGGCAGAAATAACATTTACATCAACGTCAATGCTGAACTCTCTAAGTTTACTCACACAACTTTTGAGTTTTTCGAAGTCTGAATCAGACCCCATTACTATTGCTACCTTTGGCATAAAATCATTTCCTTTCTCATTTATAATCAAGCATTTTATCGTTCCACTCGTCTATTTTATTTAAATATCTTTCAGCCTCTTCCTTTGCAAGAGATAAATCAAGATTTCTGTAGTTTCCGCACTCAATCTCGCTTGCGCCCGGCATTTCGCCGTCATAAACCGATATTTTTTCAAGAGTTTCTTTTATAAGCTTTATGTTTTCGGCGTGATTTTGCGACCTCATCAGCAGATAAAACCCCGTCTGACATCCCATAGGCCCAAAGTATATTACCTTATCCGCTAAAACTGAGTTACGCACCAATGTTGCAAACATATGTTCAAGAGAGTGCATAACCGCATTTGATATTAAATCACCTGTGTTTGGCTTTCTCATACGCAGGTCATAGGTGGTAATATCACCGTCAATACGGGATATATAAATTCCCTCATCAAGTTTTGTGTGGTCCACAGTAAAACTTGCAATCTTTTTCATTTTTCCTCTCCCTTTCAAAGAAAAATTTTGTTTCCCTGCCGTGTGGGCGTGGCACGCGGAACAGGGCAGGGGCTGTAAATTCAACACAAAATTTTTCAGGCAAGTAAAAATTTATTGCTTACTTAAAGTACTTAACGCCGCTTTCAAATATCTTCTGGTCTTTGTTTCCGGGGATATTCTTAAACACATCCGTCTTATATCTCTCAGAATGTCCCATCTTACCAAGTACTCGACCATCAGGACTTGTAATACCCTCAATTGCATAGTAGGAGCCATTGGGGTTATGAGGCATCTCATATGTCGGCTCGCCATTTATATCAACATACTGTGTTGCAATCTGTCCGTTCTTTTCCATTTCGGCAATCACCTCAGGGCTTGCAACAAATCTACCCTCACCGTGAGATATAGCAATCTGATGAATATCACCAAGCTCAACACCTGCAAACCATGGCGATTTAACAGATGCAATTCTTGTAGTTGCAATTCTTGATACGTGTCTGCCGATTGTGTTAAACGTAAGGGTCGGGCAACTGCTGTCTGTCTTTCTAATCTCGCCATATGGCACAAGACCAAGCTTGATGAGTGCCTGGAAACCGTTACAGATACCGAGCATAAGTCCGTCTCTGTTGTTAAGAAGCTCCATAACCGCCTCGCGCACACGCTCGTTTTCAAATGCCGCCTTTATAAACTTACCCGAACCGTCAGGCTCGTCACCGCCGCTGAAGCCACCGGGAAGCATTATAATCTGTGCTTCTTTTATGGATTTTACAAAACAATCTATGGATTCCTCAATATGCTCTGTGCGTAAATTTTTAAATATTCTTACATCAGCCACACCACCCGCACGCTCAAAGGCACGAGCCGAATCATACTCGCAGTTAGTACCCGGGAATGCAGGTATAAATATTCTCGGTTTTGCAAACTTTTCGCTTGGACAGATATTTATTCTCTCTCCAAACGCAAACTTCTTCATACCCTTATCTTCGCAAGGTGTCTTTGTGGCAAATACACCCTCAAGTGGCTTTGTCCATGCGTTTTCAATTTCGCTGAGTGCAATTTCCTCACCACATATCTTTATGCATCCGCTATCGTTTGTGCAGCCAAGTCTTACAACATCAACCATATCACCAAGAGAGCCTGTTGCCGCAATACCTGTTGTTTCAATTATTATGCTTCCGTATTTTGCCTTAAAGAGCTGGCTCTTGTCGCAACATCCACATTCATTAAACTCAAAACCAATTCCGTTACCGAGAGCCATCTTACAGATACCCTCCATAACACCGCCGGCACCTACTGCCCACGCTGACTTTATAAGTTTAACTTTCTCGTCGCTCATCATCAGATAAAGCATTCCGTAGAGTTGTTTTAAACTCTCAAAATCAGGCATATTATTCTCATCATACTTAGGGCTGAGCAAGAACACCATATTGTCTGCACCCTTGAATTCTGATGAAACCGCCTTTTTCGCAGAAAGTGGTGCAACCGCAAATGAAACAAGAGTAGGCGGCACATCTATATCATTAAATGAGCCTGACATACTGTCTTTACCGCCGATTGCCGCAAGGCCAAGCTTCATCTGGGCAGTATACGCACCAAGGAGAGCCGACAATGGCTTGCCCCAACGCTTGGGGTCTATGCCGAGCTTTTCGAAATACTCCTGGAATGTAAGATAGATATCCTTATAATCCGCACCTGCCGCAACCGCCGACGCAACAGACTCAACAACTGCATACATTGCACCAAGGAATGGGTTCTTTGCAGAAATTTTCGGATTATATCCATAAGCCATTACAGTAGCGGTATCGGTTTCTTTATGAATTGTCGGAAGCTTTGCGACCATATTCTGCTGAGGTGTCAGCTGATATCTGCCGCCGTATGGCATAAATACAGAGCCTGCACCGATAGTACTGTCAAATCTCTCAACGAGACCTTGCTGAGACGCAATATTTATATCGCCCATCATATTAAGTATCTTTTCTTTATATGTATCACCGCTTGGGGCAAATTCAAACAAATCAGCAGAAAAATCACCCTCAGGCACAACTGCCATGCTGTGCTTTTCTGCACCGTTGGTATTAAGAAAATCACGGCTTATGTCACAGATTACCTTGCCTCTCCACTTCATAACAAGTCTGTTTGTATCGGTAACCTCTGCGATACAAACTGCATCTAAGTTTTCTTTATCAGCCTCAGCAATAAACTTTTCTGCATCCTTTGAACGAACAACAACCGCCATTCTCTCCTGAGACTCAGAAATCGCAAGTTCTGTACCATCTAAACCATCATATTTCTTCGGCACAAGGTCAAGGTTGATAGTAAGACCATCGGCAAGCTCGCCGACTGCAACAGATACACCACCTGCACCAAAGTCGTTACAACGTCTTATCATAGACGTAACCTCTCTCTTGCGGAAGAGACGCTGAAGCTTACGCTCAACAGGTGCATTACCCTTTTGAACTTCCGCTCCGCAACTTTCAAGAGATGAGTCATCATGTGCTTTAGAAGAACCCGTCGCACCGCCGCAACCGTCACGGCCGGTCATACCACCAAGGAGGATAACAACATCGCCCGCCTCGGGTACCTCGCGAATTACATTTTCTTTAGGCGCAGCCGCAATAACTGCACCGATTTCCATACGCTTTGCAACGTAGCCCTCGTTGTATATTTCATTTACCTTACCTGTCGCAAGACCAATCTGGTTACCATAAGAGCTATAACCCTGAGCCGCACCAACAGTAATCTTTCTCTGTGGAAGCTTACCCTTCATAGTCTCTTTAAGAGTCTTTCTCGGGTCGCCGCTACCTGTTACACGCATTGCCTGATATACATAAGAACGACCTGACAGCGGGTCACGGATGGCGCCGCCAAGACAAGTTGCCGCACCACCAAATGGCTCAATCTCGGTTGGATGGTTGTGGGTCTCGTTCTTAAACATAACGAGCCATTCTTCCTGAGTTCCATCCTCCATATCAGCGATAACATTGATGCTGCAGGCATTAATTTCTTCGGATTCGTCAAGAGCGGTAAGCTTGCCGCGCTTTTTAAGCTCTTTAACCGCAATTGTTGCAAGGTCCATAAGACAAATGTTCTTCATCTTTTTGCCTGCATAAACATACTCGCGTGACTTCATATACTCGTCGTAGGCTTTACCTATAACTTCATCCTCTATTTTAACTTCGTCAAGAATAGTTGAGAACGTGGTGTGACGGCAGTGATCAGACCAGTATGTATCAATCATTCTTATCTCTGTAACACTTGGGTTTCTCTTCTCTGTGTTTTTAAAATACTCTCTGCAGAATGAAATATCATCAAAGTCCATAGCAAGACCCATTTCTGAAATAACTGCCTTGAGTCCTTCATCATCAAGATCGATAAAACCATCGAGAATTTTTACATCCTCAGGCTCTGCCCCCTTGTCATTAAGGGTCTCGGGTTTATCAAGGCTTGCACGTCTTGACTCAACAGGGTTTATACAATAATCAGCTGCAGCTTCAAGCTGGCTGTCTGTGATATCCCCAAGCAAAACAATAACCTTCGCAGTGCGGACAACAGGCTTTTCGCCACCTGTCATAATCTGTACACACTGAGCCGCACTGTCTGCCCTCTGGTCAAACTGACCGGGAAGATATTCTGTAGCAAAGTATTTGCCATCAGTAATCTCAATCGTTTCAAAGCAAACATTGTCAACCTGAGGCTCTGCAAAAACAGTGTCGCAGGTAGCATCAATTTCTGCATCAGTCATACCTTCGATGTCGTAACGGTTTATTACACGGACATCACACAAGCCATCAAGTCCAAGGTTTTCCTTCAAATCCTTACAAAGAGCCTTTGCCTCAATATCAAACCCTGACTTCTTTTCAACAAAAATTCTTTTAATTGCCATTTCTTCAGTCTCCCTTTCTTTACATAGTCCATATGAACTAAAACAGGAGTCGGCATACACCAACTCCTATATAATTTACAACACACCAAAAATTTGCATAGAAAAAATATTATTTCGGGAAGTAAACCCACTATTCATCTTTTGGTACATTGTGATTTTCATTGTAGTTCAAACTCCCCTTTCATTCTTTTTTCCCATTACTTTCTTATTTTAACATATAACTTCCTTAAATGCAAACAATTTTATTAAAAAATCTTACAAATATTACATTATTTTTAATACAAAAATTTACTTTGTCAAAAATAGGCAATTTTATCTTTCGACTATTAGTCTTTTCATTTGACAGTATAAAAAAATTTACCATAGCAAATACTTATTTTGACAAGTAAAACTTCGGGGGATCAATTATGACAAGTAAAGTAGAAATATGCGGCGTAAACACATCAAATCTTCCTGTATTATCAGAAAAAGAAAAACAGGAACTATTTATAAAAATAAAGCAGGGCGATCTCTCTGCCCGTCAGGAATTTATATATGGTAACTTAAGGCTTGTGCTAAGCATTCTTCGTCGATTTAACAACCGTGGTGAAAACATAGACGACTTGTTTCAAATCGGATGTATAGGCCTGATAAAGGCACTTGATAATTTTGACACATCTCACGATGTGAAATTTTCCACCTACGCCGTACCTATGATAATCGGTGAGATACGAAGATATTTGCGCGATAACAACGCAATTCGTGTCAGCCGCTCTATGCGCGATACTGCCTACAGGGCCCTTGCAGTAAAAGAAAGACTTACTGCGGCAAACGGAAAGGAGCCAACTATAGAAGAAATATCTAAGGAACTTGATATCTCAAAAGAGGATATTTCCTCTGCCCTTGATGCAATACTTGACCCCGTCTCTCTGCAAGAGCCAATATACCATGACGGCGGTGATACCGTCTTTGTGATGGACCAGATAGCCGATGAGAAAAACGCAGATGAATCATGGCTTGAAAAAATCTCCCTCAGAGAAGCAATGGGTAAATTGTCAGACAGAGAAAAACACATTCTTACACTCAGGTTCTTTCAGGGTAAAACGCAGATGGAGGTCGCAACTGAAATCGGCATATCTCAGGCTCAAGTTTCAAGACTCGAAAAAAACGCCCTCTCTCACATGCGCAAACATTTATAAATTCAACAGCAAAGGGCAACGCTTACGCATTGCCCTTTAATTCAATAATACTTTTATTCAACTTCTTTATTTCAGAAAACGCAACAATCGAAACGACAACTCCACAAATCAAATCAGAAAACATACCTGCATATAAAATTCCATCAAGACCCATAAACTTAGGTAAAATCAATATAAGCGGTATCAGGAGTATGATTTGACGAAGAAGTGACATAAAGTTTGCCTTAAGTGGTTGTCCTGTTGCCTGAAAGTAGTTTGTCGTCACTATCTGAAGCCCTGCAACAAACACGCCTCCCATATATATCCTCATACAACGCACGCCAAAATCCATAAATGTATTATTGTCTTTCTCAAAGAAACTAAGCAAAATGCGTGGGATTGTCTGGCACATCACCCAGCCAAATATGGTTACAAGCAACGCCGACCCTGCCGCAAGCAGATACGCTCTTCGTACACGCTCGGGCTGATTGGCACCTTTGTTAAAGCCGAGAACAGGTTGGCTGCCGATACCAATTCCTATGCACACCGATATTATAATCATACTGATTTTAAGCACAATTCCCATTGCACTCAGTGCCATATCTCCGCCAACTTCTGTCATATTACCATACTTTAAAAGAGAGTTATTTAAAACCACATTTAAAAATGTTGTAGCAACATTTAATACACAACTTGAAACGCCAAGTATAGCAATGTTTTTGCAAACACCAAATTTAAGTCTGACGCTCTCTTTTGTAAAACGCATATTGCTGTATCTTGCAAAATATATCAAGAGAATTACTGCACTTACAACCTGAGAAATCGCCGTAGCAAGAGCAGCACCCATAACTCCCCAATCAAATACAAATATAAAAATCGGGTCGAGAATAATATTAAGTACAGCACCAGCAACAAGACTGTACATAGAAAGCATCGGATTGCCGTCAGTCCTTGCAAAGTTTGAAAGAGCAACTCCAAGTATATTAAAGGGTGCCGCAAGAAGAATGTATAAAGTATAGTCCTTTGCATAGGTAATGGTAGTTTCCTGAGCTCCGAATAATTCCACAAGTGGCTCCAGGAATAAAATTCCAAATCCCATTATAATAACCCCAAAGAGAATACTGAGCACGAAGGAGTTTCCCAACACCCGCTCCGCCTGCTTGTCATCACGCTCTCCCATTTTTATTGATGCATATGCACTGCCACCTGCACCGATAAGAGTGGAGATTGCAAGCATAATCGTAACTATCGGGAAGGCAATTGTTGTTGCCGCATTTCCAAGATACCCTACTCCACGACCAATAAATATCTGGTCTACAATATTATATATAGCGTTAACAATCATAGATGTTATCGCCGGAAGGGCAAAACGCACAAGCAACTGTCCTATCGGCTCAAAGCCAAGAGGATTTGTGCCCTTATATCTGATTCCTTCTAAATATCTTTCTTTATTCATCAAACTTATCCTTTCAAACCATATATGTAGAAAACTATGTCATTTTATCATAACAAGAAAATTAAATCAAGTATAATATTGAAAAAAACTATTACATTTACAATCCACATTATTTGTGAACAATATTATTTAAATTTTAAAAAAGTATTTTACTAAAAAGTCTTGCAAAATTTGCAAGTTATGGTTATAATATTAAATTAAGAATTATAAATCAAACTCAGGAGGTACATTATGGGACAACAGGGATCATTTTTAGCTATGTTGCCGTCACTTATTTTGATGATAGCAATCTTCTATTTTATGCTTATCCGCCCTCAGAAGAAAAAGGAAAAGAAGCTTCGCGAGATGCTCGCTGCTCTTAAAATCGGTGACGAAGTTGCATCTATCGGCGGCATTCACGGTAAGATAGTTCGTATCAAAGACGATGTTTTTGTTCTTGAAACAGGTATCGGCACAAACAAGGGCTTTGTAACACTTGAGCGTGGCTCAATTGCCCGTCTTATAAAGGAAGCTCCGGCTAAAGGTGCTGATGTTACACCTATTCCCGTTGAGGAGAGCGAAGCGACAGATTTAACCGAGGAATAATCCGTGACAAATGTCATACAGACAAACTAATCTCCATATATTTTAATAAGAATATATCGGAGGGGTTCTTATGACAAACAACATTACAAGCAGCGGCAAGGTGCTCGACCTGATTTTTACAGCTAAAAACACAGCAATATGCTATGCACTTACAATTGCACTTTTGTTTTTAGTCTCATGGATAGGCACAATATTTGCTATGCACGAGGCGGCCTTTGGTCTGGTTGTCAACACAGTTACTTATATATCCATTGGAATATGTGGGTTTCGGGCTGCAAGACACACAGGCAACCGTGGTTTAATTTCAGGTATGCTTGCCGGTTTTTTCTATGTAATATTGCTTTATTTTATTGGCTCCATTGCATTTGGAGAATTCAGTTTTGATTCTTCCTCTGCTTTGGCAGCCTGCATTAGCGTTCTATGCGGCGCAATCGGCGGTCTCGTCGGTATAAATATGCGACGCAAAAAACGCAGATAATAATTTATACGAAAGGGGAGTTATCAGAATGAAGAGAATTAAAACTTTAAACAACGCTACACTTAAGCAGAGCGCTGCAAAGGGTGGTTGCGGAGAATGTCAGACTTCTTGTCAGTCAGCTTGCAAAACTTCTTGCACTGTTGCTAACCAGAAATGCGAAAACAAAGCTAAATAGTTATATAAGCTTGATTTAGTTGCCAATAATCGGCGTCCCACAGACAGTTGTTTTATAAAGCAATTTTCTGTGGACGCCGCTTTTGCGTTACATAAACAACATTTTTACTGTAAGAAAGGCTGCAAAATTATGGTTCATTCATTTAAAATTAAAGATAAATATATGGCACTTGATGTAAACAGCGGGTGCGTACATGTTCTTGATAAGCTATGCTTTGATATTATAGAAATTTTAAAAGAAACAAACTCTGTTCCGGATGCGGCTCTGTCTCCTGATATTGCAGACAAGCTCTCAGGCGAATATTCAAAAAAAGATATAAGCGATGCATGGGACGAGCTATCCTCTCTTTATAATGACGGAACACTCTTTTCAGAGGACGAATATGCAAATATTGCAATTAACATAAAAAAGCGCTCGCCCGTTAAAGCTATGTGTCTGCACATATCTCACGATTGCAATCTGCGATGCAAATACTGCTTTGCAGATGAGGGCGCATATCACACAAAACGCGAACTTATGAGTGCAGAAACAGGCTGCAGGGCCATTGATTTTCTTATTGCAAATTCAGGAAAAAGACGAAATCTTGAGGTAGACTTTTTTGGTGGAGAGCCGCTTATGAACTTTGATGCGGTTGTTGCGGTTGTGGAATACGCAAGAGAGCAGGAAAAACTTCACGACAAAAACTTCAGATTTACTCTTACCACCAATGGCTTACTTTTAAACGACGAGAACATAGAATATATGAACAAAAATATGTCAAATGTTGTTCTAAGTCTCGACGGATGCAAGGAAACAAATGACAAAATGCGTGTCCGCGTCGACGGAAGCGGCTCTTATGACAGTATTGTACCAAAGCTTCAAAAGGTGGCTGAGAGCCGTAATCAGGATAATTATTATGTAAGAGGCACATTTACAGGCTACAACCTGAATTTTGCAGATGATGTTCTGCATCTTGCAGACCTGGGCTTTAAACAGACCTCGGTTGAGCCCGTTGTATGTGACGGCAGCCCCGACTGGGCTCTTAGAGAAGAGGACTTGCCTGTTCTTTATAAAGAATATGAAAAGCTTGCAGAAGAATATATAAAGCGAAGAAAGGATGGCAGATGGTTTAACTTCTTCCATTTTATGATTGACCTTGACCAGGGCCCTTGCGTAATTAAACGTTTGTCAGGTTGCGGCGCAGGTTGCGAATATTTATCTGTTGCACCAAATGGTGATATTTATCCCTGTCATCAGTTTGTCGGACACGAGGAATATAAAATGGGTAATTTAGAAGACGGAGAAATCAACCATTACATTCGTCAAACCTTTGAAGAATGTAATGTCTACACCAAACCCGATTGTCGTGACTGTTTTGCAAAATTCTATTGCAGCGGCGGTTGTATGGCAAATGCATGCCTGATAAACGGAGATATAAACAAGCCTCATAAAATAAGCTGCGAGCTTGAGCGCAAGCGTGTAGAATGCAGTCTTTACATAAAGGCAGTTGAAGCCGAGAACGAAATTTAACAAATCACTTTTTAAAATTTGCTTACAAATTATTATAAACACTTGACTTAAAGGTAGTATAATGATAAAATTATATGCGTTATGTCATGTACAATAAAACACATCATAACACAGTTTTTATAACTTTTGTAAAATTATAAAAAATATATGAGCTTTGCTCAACAAAGGAGGAAACAAAGTGTCCAGAAGTATAGTTAAATTTACAGCTATTATACTTGTTATTATTGCACTTCTCTATGTTGGAATCGAAGGCCTCGACTTTTCAGACACCTTCAGCATTCCCGGCGTAAAAGACGAAGGCGGTATTACACAGGGACTCGATTTAAAAGGTGGTACGGTAATCGTATACAAAGCGCAGACCGATAACCCAACCGAAGACGAAATGGAGACTGTTGTCAACATTATAAGACGCCGTCTCGATTTACAGAACTACACAGAAGCAACTATTACCCGTCAGGGTACAGATAAAATCCGTGTAGAACTTCCTGATGTTCAGGATGCACAGACAGCGGTCGAAACTCTCGGCTCTACTGCACAGCTTGTCTTTGCAGAAAGTATTTCAGCTGACCCGACTGACCCAATGAAGGTTATTGTTGAAAAAGAGGTTATGCAGGGTACAGAGGTTAAAAATGCTTATGCAGAATATGGTCAGACAGACGGCTCTATGAGCAAGATGGCTTATCACATCTCACTTGAGCTTACTGACGAAGGTAAGGACAAGTTCTCCGAAGCAACAGGCAGACTTATTGGTTCTCCAATCTACATTGTAATGGATAACACAATTCTCTCTGCGCCTACTGTAAACCAGAAGATTGATAGCAATATGTGCGTAATCACAGGTGATTTCGAGGCAGAAGAAGCAAAATCTCTCGCAGCTAACATCAAGTCAGGTTCTCTTCCATTCTCTCTTGAACAGGTTGAGGTTCGTACCGTTAGCGCAACACTCGGCGACGAGGCGCTCAGTCAGGCACTCCTTGCAGGTATCATAGGTCTTATTCTTGTAATGCTCTTTATGATACTTATCTATCGTCTTATGGGCTTCTTGTCAAGCATTGCACTTATGTCATATCTTGCAATTGTTTTGATTATTCTTGCTAACTGTCACGTTAACCTGACACTTCCTGGTATTGCAGGCATTATCCTCTCCATCGGTATGGCGATTGACGCAAACGTTGTTATTTTTGAGCGTATCAAAGAAGAACTCAAACTTGGCAAAACAGTTCGCAGTGCAGTAGATGCAGGCTTTAACCGCGCTCTCACTGCCATAATCGACTCAAACATTACAACAATCATCTCAGCTGTTATTCTCTGGTGGCTTGGCACAGGAACAATCAAGGGCTTCGGTATCACACTCTTTATAGGTGTTGTTGTATCAATGCTCTCAGCTATTTTTGTTACTAAATTCCTGCTCAAGCAAATGATTGGTATGAATGTTAAAAACCTTTGGCTCTATGGAGTTAAAGCAAAGAAAAATGAAGTAGAGATGAAAGGAGGCAAGGCATAATGTTTACAATAGCTACCAGTAAAAACAAATGGATATTTATGGGCATTTCCCTTGCTCTTGTAATTGTATCAATTTTATCTCTTGCTCTTCGCGGTTTTAACCTTGATACAGATTTTGCGGGTGGTATGGCTGTTACTTACGAAATTGCATCAGAATTTGAAACCGCTGATGTTCAGGAGCTTGTAGATAATGCTCTTGGCTCTGCGCAGAGCCCTTCATCTGTTCAGAAATCAGATAACGAAGTTATTATCAAATTTGGTTTTGATAATACCCTCGAGACAGACGAAGCACGTTCTGACTTTGCTCTTACAAGAATTGCAGCAATCACCGCTGCACTTGAAGAAAAGTATGGCACACCTGTTGTAACAGAGGATCCCGGCGAGGAAGCTCCTGCAGAAGAGGCTGATGCTACTGATGCAGATGCAACAACAGAAGATGCAGTTGTAGCAGAAGAAACCGTGGTTGAAGGTGTTATCTTGAAGAACCAGGATATCGTATCTCCATCAACAGGTGCAGACCTTGCAAGATCCGCAGTATGGATGTCAATCCTCGCTTGCCTTGCAATCCTTCTCTATGTAATCTTCCGTTTTGAATTTGTATCCGGCGTGGTTGCAGTTCTGGCACTTGTTCATGACGTACTTCTTCTTCTTGGTCTTTACTCAATTATGCAATGGTCAGTTGATACAAACTTTATCGCAGCTGTTCTTACAGTTCTCGGTTACTCTATCAACAACACCATCGTAATTATGGACAGAATCAGAGAGAATACTCGTCACGCAAGAAAAGAAAGCTATGCACAGATTGCAGAGAACAGTATCTGGCAGACATTCAATCGTTCTGTAAATACAACAATTACAACACTTTTGACAATTGGTATGGTATATATCCTTGGTGTACCGTCAATTCAGGCGTTCTCACTTCCAATTATTATTGGTATTGTAATCGGTTTCTACTCATCAGTATTTGTTGCAGGCTCACTCTGGTCAACCTGGAGAGATTCTGCGGTAAAAGCAAAGAGAAACTAATGACTATAAAAAATCCCTTGACCGTACGTTCAAGGGATTTTTGTTTTGTAATTTATCCGAAGTATGCTTCTTTATCGCAAATCAATGTCACATCTG
>JAZNCD010000031.1:0-2947 GCA_045587365.1 Clostridia bacterium | reverse complement strand
AGAGATTTTGATATGCAGATGCGTTATCAGGGCCTCAACATCGAGCAGTATATGCAGTACACAGGTCTTACTGTTGATGCACTGAGAGAGCAGTTTAAAGAAGATGCTGCAAAGAATGTAAAAACCTCTTTAATTCTTGAGAAGGTATGCGAGGTTGAAGGCATTGACGCCAAGGCTTCTGAGATTGAGAAGGAATATGCCGATATGGCCGAGAAGAACAATATGAAGGTTGAAGACGTTAAGAAGTACATTCAGGAAGCAGACATTAAAGAGCGTATTAAGGCAGAAAAGACAATCAAGTTCTTAGTTGATAACGCCGACCTTAAATAAAGATAATACACAAGCAGGTATATTTACGGGTTGATTTGGATATATTATCCAAGTCAACCTTTCTTCAATACAAAAAATAAATTGAACAGGAGGACCAAAAATGAGTAGTTTTAATCCGTATAACAGTTTAGTTCCCTATGTAATCGAGCAGACCGGCAGGGGTGAGCGTTCTTATGACATATTCTCGCGCCTTTTAAAGGACAGAATTATATTTCTCTCCGACGAGGTAAATGATGTAACTGCAAGCCTTGTTGTGGCACAGCTCCTCTTCCTCGACAGTGAGGACCCTGACAAGGACATTAACCTTTACATCAATAGTCCGGGTGGCTCTGTTACTGCAGGTATGGCGATTTATGACACAATGCAGTATACCAAGGCAGATGTTTCTACAATCTGTGTAGGCATGGCGGCATCTATGGGTGCGTTTCTGCTTTCATCAGGTGCAAAGGGCAAGAGATTTGCTCTTCCCAACAGTGAAATTATGATTCATCAGCCCCTTGGCGGAACTCAGGGTCAGGCAACCGATATGAAAATCCATGTTGAGAGAATGCTTAAAATTAAGGATAACCTTAATAACATTTTAAGCCAGAACACAGGTCAGCCTCTTGATGTAATCAAGGCAGATACCGAGCGTGACAACTTTATGACTGCTGAAGAAGCGGTTAAATACGGTCTTGTAGACAAGATTGTAACCAACAGATAGGGGAGTTTTTATGCCAAATAAAATAGATGAAAAGGAAATCTGCCGCTGCTCCTTTTGCGGTAAGACAGAAGATAACGTAAAGCGCCTGATTGAAGGCCCCGGCGCATATATCTGTAACGAATGCGTTGACCTCTGTGTAGAACTTTTCAAGGACGATTATGAAGTCGACATCACAGAGGAACTTAAAAACATACCAAAACCTGCCGAGATACACAGTTTTTTAAACGAATATATTATCGGTCAGGACCTTGCTAAAAAGGCATTGTCTGTCGCAATATACAATCATTACAAACGTATATGCTCCGCAAAATCCGAGAGCGATATCGAGCTTCAAAAGAGCAACATTCTGCTTATCGGTCCTACCGGCTGCGGCAAGACATTTCTTGCCCAGACCCTTGCAAAGATGCTTAACGTGCCTTTTGCCATCGCAGATGCCACCTCTCTTACAGAGGCTGGATATGTTGGTGAAGATGTTGAGAATATTCTGCTTAAGCTTATTCAGGCGGCAGATTACGATGTTGAGCTTGCCGAAAAGGGTATAATCTATATCGACGAGGTTGATAAATTATCAAGAAAGTCCGAAAACCCGTCCATCACCCGTGATGTAAGCGGTGAGGGAGTTCAGCAGACACTTCTTAAGATTTTAGAGGGCACTGTTGCATCCGTTCCACCTACAGGCGGAAGAAAGCATCCCCATCAGGAATTTATACAGATAGACACCACAAATATTTTGTTTATATGCGGCGGTGCATTTGAGGGTATAGATAAAATCATTGAAAGCCGTGTAAACACCAAAACTCTTGGCTTTGGTGCAGCGGTTGAGAGCAAAAAGGATAAAAACAGAGGCGACATATTAAAACAGTTAGAGCCTGAGGATTTGCTCAAATTCGGAATGATTCCCGAGCTTATCGGCAGACTTCCTGTTGTGACAACCCTTGACTCTCTTGGCATTGATGCTCTCTCATCTATTCTGACAGAGCCGAAAAACGCCCTTACAAAGCAATATAAGGCACTTCTTGATATGGATGATGTTCAGCTTGAATTTGAAGACGGCGCAATCTCTGCCATTGCAAAACTTGCGGCAGAGCGCAAGACAGGTGCAAGAGGCCTCCGTACAATCTTAGAGGATATTATGCTTAACATTATGTATGACATCCCCTCTGACCCGACAATTGAAAAGGTTGTTGTCACCCGTGGCTGCGTTGAAGGTAAATCAAAGCCAACCATAACGTATAACACAAACAGAAAGGCTATGAAAAAACCCGTCGCAAAGACCGAGACAATTAAACCTGAGCCTAATAAAATAGTTGGATAAAACAAAAAGCAGATGCATCGCATCTGCTTTTTGTTTTACTCTGCAGCCGCTGCTGCTTCTTCTGCGTTTTTAAGTACCTCTTGTATTATCTTACCAAGCTCTGCTTTTCTCGCAGGGTCCTCTGTAGTATTGAATTCATTTATCATATCAATAAACTCTTCCTGAGTGCCAACACCTTCGATGATTACAGGCTCCTTGGTTTCTTCCGTTCCTTCTTCTTCGACAACGCCAATTGACATTGCTTCAGGCTCCTCGGCGGTCTTATCCTTGCCGCAACCAACTACTGAAAAAGCAAGCACAAGACACAATAACAATGCAATAATCTTCTTCATTGTTTTTCCTCCTATTTCTTTTCTTTTTGAATTATTTCAAATACCGCTTTCGGGACATATTTTGATACATCCTGTCCAAAGCTGCTCAGTTCCTTAACCATTGACGAAGACACCGCAACATTGTCAGCTCTGAAATATATATACTCAAGTTTTGGATCAATAAGCTTGTTTACTTCAGCGATGTTTTCCTCGTAGTTGTAATCCATATTGTTTCTAAGGCCTCTGATCATATATCCAATTTTGTTTTTCTTGGTATACTCTGCAACA
>JAZNCD010000030.1:0-35500 GCA_045587365.1 Clostridia bacterium | reverse complement strand
GAAATGTTTTATAAAGGGTCTGTATCAGAACATTTGGGTACAGCCCCTTTGTTGGTATAAAAGAGCAAAAGATTTTTGGAGGTATAAGGTGAAAAAATACGATAATTCAAGTATATCACAATTAAAGGGTGCGGACCGTGTCCGCAAACGCCCTGCGGTTATATTTGGCTCCGAAGGCATAGAGGGTTGCGAACACTCTATGTTTGAGATACTCTCAAACTCCATAGATGAGGCGAGAGAGGGGTACGGAAGTACCATAAAAATTACACGATTTATGGACAGGTCCATAGAGGTTGAGGATTTTGGCAGAGGTATCCCTGTTGAATATAACGAGCGTGAAAAGAGATATAATTGGGAGCTTGTATTCTGCGAGCTTTATGCAGGCGGCAAGTATAGAAACAACTCGGGCGGAAACTACGAATACTCTCTTGGACTCAACGGTCTTGGTGCATGTGCAACTCAGTACAGCTCTGAGTATATGGATGTTGAGGTCCTGCGTGACGGATACAAGTTTAATCTCCATTTTGAAAAAGGAGAGAATATTGGAGGACTGCAGAAAACAGAGTTCCGTCACAGACATACAGGTACGAAAATTCGTTGGAAGCCCGACCTTAAGGTGTTTACCGACAATGATATTCCCCTTGAAAATTATCAGAACATCTTAAAGCGTCAGGCGGTTGTAAACTCAGGTATTAAGTTTATCTTTAAAAACGAGATTTCAAAGGGAGAGTTTGACGAAACCGAGTATTTTTACGAGAACGGAATAACCGATTATGTTGCAGAACTTTCAGGCG
Organism: Clostridia bacterium; assembly: GCA_045587365.1. GTDB lineage: Bacteria > Bacillota > Clostridia > Monoglobales > Monoglobaceae > UMGS1820. The sequence goes on along the minus strand of JAZNCD010000030.1, from coordinate 34,706 downwards.
GAAAGGAAATATCGGGCATCCACTATATAGAGGCAGAGCGAAAGGGTAAGGACAGAGACGACCTTGAAGAATACAAAGTAAAAATGAGCTTTGCGTTTTGCTTCAACAACGAAAATCATATGGTGGAGTATTACCACAATTCAAGCTTCTTAGAGCATGGCGGCTCTCCTGATAAAGCCGTAAGAAGTGCTTTTGTATATGCAATTGACCAATACCTTAAGCAAAACGGAAAGTACACAAAGAACGAGGGCAAAATTCAGTATGCCGATGTGGCGGACAGTCTGCTTCTTGTCAGCAATTCGCTGTCTACCATGACAAGCTACGAAAATCAGACTAAAAAGGCAATAACAAATCCTTTTATACAAAATGCTATGACAGACTTTTTGCGTTCGCAGCTTGAGATTTACTTTATAGAAAATAAAATGGATGCAGAAAAGCTTTGTATGCAGGTGCTTGTAAACAAGCGCAGCCGTGAATCTGCTGAAAAAACCCGTATAAATGTAAAGAAAAAGCTCAGTGGAAATATTGATATTACCAACAGAGTTAAGAAATTTGTTGATTGCAGAAGCCGCGACGTAAATAAGCGGGAAGTTTATATTGTTGAGGGTGACTCAGCCCTTGGTGCTTGTAAGCTTGGCAGAGACGGCGAGTTTCAGGCAATTATGCCAATTCGCGGTAAGATACTTAACTGTCTTAAAGCTGAGTATGACAAGATTTTCAAAAGTGAAGTAATAGTTGACCTTATGAAGGTTTTGGGATGCGGAGTTGAAATTTCTTCAAAGCACAATAAGGAGCTTAATTCCTTTGATATTGCAAACCTTCGGTGGAACAAAATAATAATTTGTACCGATGCCGATGTCGACGGATATCAGATAAGAACATTGGTGCTTACAATGATTTATCGTCTGACACCCAGTCTGATTGATGAGGGATATGTGTATATTGCAGAATCACCTCTTTATGAGATTACCTGCAAGGATAAGAGCTATTTTGCCTTTGATGAAGGTGAAAAAGCCGAGATTATGCAAAAGCTTGAGGGAAAGAAATACACAATTCAGCGCAGCAAGGGTCTTGGTGAGAACCAGCCGGAGATGATGTGGGAGACCACTATGAATCCCGAAACACGCAGGCTTATAAAGGTTATGCCCGATGATGTGGCAAAAACACAGGAGATGTTTGACTTGCTTCTTGGCGATAACCTGGCGGGAAGAAAGGAATACATTGCAAACTTCGGCCACAACTTTATTGATTTGACCGACGTTTCATAACAGAGTGAAAGTGGAGAAAAGTATGATAAAAGAACCTATTATAGAAAATCAGATAATAACAGAGACTCTTGAGAAAAACTATATGCCCTATGCCATGAGTGTTATTATTTCCCGTGCTATTCCTGAGATTGACGGATTTAAACCGTCACACAGAAAGCTTCTTTATACAATGTATAAGATGGGCTTGCTAAACGGAAACCGCACAAAGTCGGCAAATGTAGTCGGACAAACAATGAAGCTTAATCCCCATGGTGATGCGGCAATCTACGAGACTATGGTCCGCCTGACCGAGGGTAATGGTGCGTTGCTTGTTCCCCTTGTTGATTCAAAGGGTAACTTTGGCCGTCAGTATTCAAGGGATATGGCGTATGCTGCGTCCCGTTATACAGAGGTAAGATTGTCAAAGGTTTGCTCGGAAATTTTCAGAGATATTGACAAGGACACTATTGATTTTACAGATAACTATGATGGCACAATGAAGGAGCCGGAGTTGTTGCCGACAACGTTCCCTAACATTCTTGCAAACCCAAATCAGGGCATAGCCGTTGGTATGGCGTCAAATATATGCAGCTTTAACCTGAGGGAATTATGCGAGGCTACCATCGCGGTAATGAAAAATCCCGAGGTCGACCTGATGGAGATTATGCCGGCGCCCGATTTCCCCGGTGGCGGAGAGCTTATATATAACATTGACGAGATGCGTGAGATATACAAGACAGGCAGAGGGTCTGTCAAAGTTCGCGCGACCTATGAGTATGACAAGAAGAATAATTGCATAGAGATAAAGGAAATTCCATACACTGCGTCGGTTGAGGTCATAATAGAAAAGATTGTGGACCTTGTTAAGGCAGGAAAAATAAAAGAAATCTCTGATGTCCGTGACGAGACAGACCTTAAAGGTCTTAAACTGACAATAGATTTAAAGCGTGGAACAGATCCTGAAAAACTGATGGCAAAGCTTTACAAGGCAACTCAGCTGGAGGACAGCTTTGGATGTAACTTTAATATTCTTGTTGAAGGGTCGCCCCTTGTTCTTGGTGTAAATGATATACTTTGCGAGTGGTTAAGATTTCGTCGCAGCTGCGTGACCAGAAGTATTAAGTATGACATAGATAAGAAAAGTGACAAGCTTCATCTTCTGGAGGGACTTGAAAAAATTCTTCTTGACATTGACAAGGCGGTAGAGATTGTCCGCGAGACCGAAGAGGACGCAATGGTTGTACCAAACCTTATGGCAGGCTTTGGTATAACAGAGGTGCAGGCAGAGTTTGTTGCAGAGATTAAGCTGCGTAATCTTAATAAAGAGTATATTATTAAGAGAACTGCAGAAATCGAAAGCCTGAAGGAAGAGCTTGAGGAGCTGAATGTGACTGTCAACAGTAAAGCCAGAATAAATAAGATAATAGAGAAGCAGCTAAAGGAAATCAGTAAAAAGTATGGCGAAGACAGAAAAACTGTTCTGATATCGGAGAGCGATATCGATGTAATTGATGGCGCAGATACAATTCCTGATTACGCAGTTAAGCTTTTCAGAACAAAAGAAGGTTATATAAAGAAGATTTCTCTTGTAGCACTGCGAACAAGTGGAGAGCAAAAGCTGAAAGATGATGACATCATAGTCGAGGAAGTTGAAACCAACAACAATGCAGAGGTAATATTCTTTGGTGGTGGCAACGCATACAAGATGAAAATAAATGATATTCCCGACGGTAAGGCGAGTCAGCTTGGCGAGTTTATACCCAACCTTGTTGGAATGGAAGAAAAAGCTGATATAATCGGTATGGCCCTCCCCGGAGATTACAGCGGAAATGTATTTTTCTGCTTTGAAAATGGAAAGTGTGCAAAAATTCCTATGGCATCTTATGAGACAAAGTCTAACAGAAGACGTCTGACGGGCGGATATTCTGATAAATCCCCTGTTGTCAGTATGTTTGTTCTTAAGGAAGAGAGGGATATTGTGTTGTTTAGCAATGCCGATAAGGTTTTGTGTATAAACACAGAGAAGATACCCCAAAAGACAACAAGAACAACTCAGGGCATCAGTGTAATGACACTAAGGCGTGGAGCAATTATAAAATCTGCATGCTATGCTGAGGACAGTGGGCTTGTAGAGCCAAGGCGTCACCGCCCGAGGAATATTCCTGCGGCAGGTGCCTCTGTCCGCGATGAGGATAAGGGAATAGAGCAAATGTCTTTTGTATAAAAGAAATAAAATTGCATTGGTAATTTTGTATAAAGGCACAACAAAAAACTATTGTAATATTGTTAAAATTGTTGTATAATATAGGTAGTAGTTAAAAATAATTCCAAATACTGCTAAATTAAAACGACAGGAGGCAATATTATGACTTACAAGATTTTGTGTAAACAGGTAGAGCTTGCGGATTCCAGTAAAGAGAAGATTCTTGCAAAAGTTGAAAAGCTTGATAAGTTTTTTGATGATGCAGGGGATTGTAAAATTCAGGTTTCTCAGCAGAGCGAGAAGATGGTAGTAGAAATAACATTTGTTTACAAAGGATTTCTTATCCGCTCAGAGGAGAGAAACAGAGATCTTCTTACCGCAGTTGATATTTGCCTTTCGAATATAGACGGTCAAATCAGAAAGAACAAGACAAGACTGGCAAGGAGACTGAGGGATGACGCCCTTGAAAATTATAGTGTAGACCTTGGCGGCGGAGACATAGAAGACGATAAAGAGGAGTTTAAGATTATCAAGGTTAAACGAATAGACGCAAAACCAATGATGGCAGAGGAAGCAATCCTCCAAATGAATATGCTTGGACACGATTTCTTTATCTTTACTGATCCTGAAACAATGAGAACAAACATTGTCTATAAGCGCAAAGACGGAAACTACGCATTAATTGAATCTAACTAAAATAAAAAAACACCCGAAAGGGTGTTTTTTATTTTAGTAAAATTATTCTTCATCCTCGTTTACAACGGTCACGTTGTTGGTGCTTCTAAGCTCGCTTCTGTTGTTGCGAACAATAGAAATGCACTGTTCAAGCTCTTTCATAGAAGAAACGCTGACCTTTTCAACGGTTTCAAGAAGGCTGTCTGCATAGTTAAAGGAAGAATCCTGAATTGCACGCGCCTCAACCTTTGCTCTTTCAATAATCTGGCGAGCCTGTTCCATAGCCTGCTGGGTGATTTCGTGTTCGTTAATCATAGAAATACCCTTTTCGTTTGCAGCCTTGATTATGTCATCAGCCTCAATCTGTGCTTCGTGGAGAATACGCTGACGCTCTTCTTTAATCCACTTTGCCTGCTTAAGGTCATCAGGAAGCTTAAGCTTAAGCTCCTGTAAAATATCCATAAGCTCGTCGCGCTCTAAAATACAGCGACCTGAAAAAGGAACACTGGCAGCTTTGTCTATTATGTCTTCCAATTCATCCAATAATTCTAATCCATCCATTATTCATTTCCTCCTATTTTATGTAGTCTTAAAGTTCCATCAAAGAGCTATTGTCCAAGTATCGTAATCACTGTTTTGCCATATGATACAGATTTTATGGTTTTAAATGCAGGGTGTATAGCATCCTCGCCACCTTTTTCCGTCTCAACAACAACGATGCCATCAGGGTTTAAAAGGTTGTTGTCAGCAATTTTACCAAGGACGGGTGCAAGGTATCCCTTGTTGTAAGGCGGATCAAGAAAAATAATGTCAAAGGGAAGAGGTTTCCTGTCAAGAAATCTGAGAGAATCCGAAAATATAAGTTCGGCACTTTCGTCAAACCTTGCATGGGATATGTTCTGCCTGAGCAGAGCATAAGATGCCCTGTCGTGTTCTACAAAAACGCAATGGTCACTGCGTCTGCTGAGAGCCTCAATCCCCAGAGCGCCACTGCCGGCAAACAAGTCAAGAACCCGACCTGCCGGAAGATGCATCTGAATAATATTGAAAACAGATTCTTTAACTCTGTCGGTGGTAGGACGAGTGCCCATACCATCGGGGGCGCTAAGCTTTAGACCCTTTCGGATGCCTGCAATAACACGCAAAGAAAATCCTCCCATTTACTTAAACCTTGCCATATGCAAATGACAAAATATTAATACTACTCTAATATTTATATCCTAAATAAAAGGATTTGTCAAGCCTTTTTTAAACATTAATGTTCAACAAGAAAAAACCCCGCCGTGCCGTAAGCGACCTAAAGTAAAAACCTGGAAACCAGGTGGGAAAACGCCCGAAAACTTTACAAGTCCACTGGATGTCATAAGACATGAGGCATGTGCGCTGCTTTCGGAGACAAAGCCCCTTAAAAAATTTGTTGGTTTTACATTATAGTCGCTTCTACGAACAAAGCAGGGAATATTAACTTTGCTTAACGATATCAGTATATCACATCGGGACTGAAAATACAATAGAAAACATTAAAAAAAGTACGACTTTTTTCGGAAAAAACGGCGGTAATATTTCTCAAATGTAACAAAGTTTTCAGTATTTTTACGGCTGATTTACAATTCTCAAAATATATTGCATTATGAATATGTATTGGTATAATAAAATCAATTATACGGTAATATTAAGATTACATAAAACATATTATTTTATAACAGAAAAAGATTTTTGCTTCAAGGGTAACCCGGGGGGATTGACAATGAAAATAGAACGTATAAATGAAAACAAAATAAAGGTTTTGATTAATCACAGCGAGGCAAAGGAATGGAACATAACCTTAAAAAACATCTCCGAAAACACGCCTGAGGTCCAGAAAATGTTCTGGCGTGCCATAGGTATGGCAAAAGAAAGCGTTGATTTTACGGTTGATGGTGCAAAGTTGTTTGTAGAGACAATTCCGTGCGATGACAGTGGAATAGGTATGCTTATAACAAAAGTGTGCAACGAACAGGAGCTCAAAAACGCGGTAGATAGTTGTGGCTATAAGGGTAAAATCCGCCATTCGGAGCTTAAAGCAAAAACATCAAGAGCGGGCGGATGCAGAAGCATATACAGGTTTGAGAGCTTTGAGGATGTCTGCAGTGCCGCAAGAGAACTTAAAAACAGGTACAGGGGTCTTAGTACACTTTATAAAATGGAAGAAAAATATTATCTTTATATGGTAACCCATGACCCTTTGACTGTATGTGAAACAGAAATCATTTTGTCTGAGTTTGCAGGCAAGGTAGAAAGTAGTCAGTATGTTCACGGTAGGCTGAACGAGCATGGAAGCATAATGATAGAGAACAACACAATAGAGGTTATGAATCAGTATTTCTGTTAATAGTGACAGTTAAAAGGGGCTATATCAAAGCACATCCCTTGTGCTTTGATATAGCCCCTTTATAAGTGTAGAATTTTTTATCTTAGTGTTTTTAAGTCGCAAAATTACGCAATCTTGTTAATCTTTGCAGCGTACTGACTCTTTCTGCGCGCAGCTGTATTCTTGTGAAGAATACCCTTTGCAACCGCCTGGTCAGTTTTCTTTACAACGAAGTTATAAGCTTCGGAGGCAGCTGCCTTACCATCTTTGAGAGAAGCCTCAAACTTTTTGATCGCTGTTTTAAGCTGAGATTTAAGCATCTGGTTCTGAAGAGTCTTCTTCTTTATAACCTTAACTCTCTTTTTAGCTGATTTAATATTAGGCATAGTTTCACCTCCAAACATCAATCTTGATTTTGCATCAGTATTAGTCATTCTACCACGAATTTTTGTAAAATGCAAGGCTTTTTTTAAAAAAGTTTTTAAAATTACATATTTTTTTTGTAAATACACAAAAATAAACGGAGAATAAGGAGGGTAAATTATGTGTGAAAATTCAAATACAACAAGGTGTGACCTTGCCATAGAGGCCCACGAAATGCTCTCGGCAGGAAGCAGCGGAGACTTTAGTGTAAGAGGTGTAAATGTTGAAGAGGATACGGGTGACGGCTATATCAAGGTCACGAGAGTAAGGGTTGACAGCGAGGAAGGTGCAAGAGAGCTTGGAAAACCTGTAGGAAACTATATAACCATAGAGATGCCGTCAAGATTTTACGGTCAGCAGGAAATTTATGAAAAAATGTGCCAGAGATGTGCAAAAGAACTGGCGGCGGTTACAAGTCAGAAACTGTCGGGCGAGGATGATACAGTTTTGGTTGTGGGACTTGGTAATCGGGAAATAACTGCCGACTCTCTGGGACCTAAGGTTATTGGCTCTTTAATGATAACAAGACATTTAAAAAAATATATGCCCGAGGAAATAGATGAGGGGATACGCCCTGTCTGTGCAATTGCACCGGGTGTTCTTGGTACAACCGGAATGGAGACAGAAGAAATTGTAAGAGGTCTTACAGAAAAGGTTTCGCCCAAGCTTGTTATTGCCATAGATGCACTGTGCTCAGGCAGAGTAGAGCGTATAAATACCACAATACAGATAACCGATACGGGAATTACACCGGGTGCCGGGGTTGGAAACAAGAGGCGGACAATTAACTCAGAAACATTGGGCGTGCCTGTAATTGCCATAGGTGTGCCGACAGTTGTAGATGCTGCAACAATTGCCACGGCAGGGCTTGAGCTTGCCTTTGCAAATGCAAATAATCAATGCAAAGAATTATCACAGGACGGTGCAGACAGATATGATAAAATAAGGGCGGCAATAGAGCCTGAGTTTGGAAATATGATTGTTGCCCCCAAGGACGTTGACAGTATAACCGATGATATATCCTCGGTTATCGCCAACGGAATAAATATTTCGCTTCACAGAGGTATAACTCTTGCGGATATAGACAGGTATGTATAATTAAAGGAAGCCTCAGGCTTCCTTTAATTATATTTTTTTATGTTAACACCGATGGAGGCAAGCTTGTTTTCAAAATTTTCGTAGCCCCTTTCTATATGCTCTATTCCGCTTATCTCTGACTGTCCCTGTGCCCCAAGAGCGGCGATTACCAGAGCTGCGCCTGCACGTAAATCCGTGGCGCGGACCTGTGCGCCGCTGAGCTTTCTTGTACCGTCTATTATGGCGGTTCGTCCGTCAATCTTGATTTTTGCCCCCATACGCAAAAGCTCGGGCACCTGCATAAAGCGGTTTTCAAAAACTGTCTCAATTACGACGCCTGTGCCATCGGCGACAGTCATCAGGGACATAAACTGGGATTGCATATCTGTGGGAAAACCGGGATATGGGAGTGTTTTTATATCAACTGATTTAAACCTGTCGCATGGGATAAGTTCTATAAAGTCTGCTCCCTCCCTGATGCAAAATCCCATTTCCTGCATTTTTGCAATGACGGAGCTCAGGTGCTTCGGGATTACATTTTCAAGGGTTATGGCACTTTTGCAAACTGCGGCAATTGCCATAAAGGTGCCGGCCTCTATCCTGTCGGGAATGACAGAATGGGTGGCAGGATGCAGGGTGGTTTTTCCTTTTATATGGATTGTGTCGGTGCCGACGCCCGATATTTCTGCCCCCATAGCGCACAGAAATTTTGCAAGGTCTGCAATTTCAGGCTCGCCGGCGGCGTTTTCGATTATTGTTGTGCCCTTTGCAAGACAGGCGGCAATCATTATGTTCTCGGTTGCCCCTACGCTTGGAAAATCCAGATATATTTTTGCACCGCAAAGCTTGTCACATCTGATATCAACAAAGCCGTGCCCCTGACGGATTTTTGCGCCCATTGCTTCAAAGCCCTTAAGGTGCAAATCAATTGGTCTTGCACCTATCTGGCAACCGCCGGGGAGAGGTATACGCATCTTTCCGCACCTTGCCAGAATTGGCCCGATAATCAAAAAAGAAGCACGCAACCTGCCTATAAGCTCAAGTGGTGCGGTTTTTATATTACAGGTTTTGGGTGTAATTTCCATATCTCCGCTTGGTGTGCGTTTGCAATCCGCTCCTGCATATTCTAAAATGGCACACATATTTCGGATGTCCGAAAGGTCGGGGACGTTTTGTATAACTGATGTGCCCTCGCAAAGCATAGCTGCGGCAAGTATTGGCAGAGATGCATTTTTTGAGCCGCTTATTTTAACGCTTCCCGATAAAGCAGAGCCGGGGGAAATAATGTAGTTTGGCATAATTTTATTCTCCTTGGATTGCAAAATAATATAATTGGTAGTATTGACAAAATTTATTTTTGTATGTAACTCTGCGTCAAATAAAATTAAAGACGCAGAGGATATAAAGTTATACGAAAACAGGAATATAAACTTTACAGTTTAAAATTTCAAAAGTTGCAGAAGAATATAACGTAGACATTGTTGTTTAGTCCTTTCAAGAATGTTTTGTAATTTTTAAATTATTGTCCTTTGGACGAAATCGGGTAGGGTAATCGAGAGAATTGAAATACACATTTGCGGGATGCCGAGGACGCCGTCCCGTGTAGGACCCTGCGTATTTTAATTTAATATTCAATTTATAATAATATTTTTTGTGTTTTTAAAAATTATATTCTGAGAAGTTGAGGCAGTGTAGAAAAAATTAAAATTATATGGTCATAAATACAAAGGGATTTTTATTGACAAATAAGGTAAAATGTTGTAAAATTACATCACTTGAAAAAGAAAATTTTGAAACAGGAGAGATGGTACTATGCTTAAGAAGAGATTGTTGTGCCTAGGTTTAGCGGTACTGTCTTTTATTATGTCTTATCAGGTTGCTTATGCCTTTGATTTTAAAGAAATCTTTGGCAATAAAGATGAGGTAACAGAAGAAATTAAAGAGCCACAGCTTAAAATGTATTTGCCAACGGTGGTGGCAGAACCAGACGGTGGTGTGACTTCGGCAAGACTGACGGTAAATGGCGGAAATAAGGATACGGCGTTACTTCTTTATGACAACGATATACAGACGGTTGCTGCCTTTGAAAAGGACACAGAGGTTATTCTGGATATGGGCAGACCTGTGCTTCTGTCCCAGATAAGGTATTATGCAGGGGCAATAGAAAAGGATGGCAACAACTGCCTTGGCACAAGATTTTACGCATCGGGGGATAAGAAGAATTTTATATCTCTTGGAGTTGTCGAAAATGATGTGCCTCCTGAAAATAACTGGTATGAGATAAACTTCAGTGGATATGGGGAATACAGATATTTTAAAGTAGAAATTCCCGAAAGAGCTAATATATCAGAGATAGAATGGGTTGCGGCTACGGGATTTTCTCGAACTCAGGCGGGCGTAAAGCTTAATCTCTGCGGCTTTGATGCACTGGAGGATACAGAAGCATCTGTTCTGGGCGCAGTATATAACGACAAAGGGATATTAAAGGGCGTATCGGTTACTCAGCAGACTTTTCCAAAGGGAGAGGCGGTTAACTTTACTGTTGACCTTGGCAGAATTGCCATAGAAAACGGAGACAGCTATCGCATAATTGTATTCTCAGAGGATGGCTCTCAGCCAATACCAAGACCTCTTAACTATCGTATAAACGGTGCGTCGGCTGATTTTAAAGTATCGTCTGTTTTCAGTGATAATATGATACTTCAGGCAGACAAACCGATGATTGTGTGGGGCAAAGCTCCAAGATATCGAGAGATAGAGGTAGCCATTGAAAATTATCTTGGCGGCGGCGTTACAAAAACAGTAACTGCAGACAAAAACTCTGATTGGGAAGTGGATATGGGAACGTTCTCTGCCGGCGGAGCCTACACGATGACTGTAAAGTGCGACGGAATTACAATGGTCTACAAGGAAATCACCTTTGGCGATGTGTGGATTTGCACAGGACAGTCAAATATGGACTACTATATGGCGGCAGGAGAAGAAACTGCAAAGGAACTTAAAAATTTCAAAGAGGTTGAAAATGACAACATTCGTCTTTTGAATATGTGGAACAAAGGCATGAAGGGTGCGGCGGCGCCTCTTGATAATCCGTCTCTTGGCGGAAACACGTGGCAGAAGATGGGTGCAGATGTTGCGGCATACTGCTCGGCGGTTGGCTACTATTTTGCACAGGAAATTCAAAAGACAACCGCTCAGCCTGTTGGTATAATAAATGTGGCTGTGGGTGATACAGAAATTAACAGATGGATAGAAAAGGGGCAAGTTTGCGGTAGCTTTACATCCACAGACGGAGATTTATATAACAACAGAATTAAACCCTTTGAAAAGCTTTCGATTAAGGGGATTATTCTCTATCAGGGAGAGGCAGACCAATACAGAACACATTTGACTGCCACCGAGTATAGTGATGCTATGGCAGGGCTTGTTGATGCATACAGAGAAATCTGGGGCGATGACCTTCCCTTCTATTGGGCGCAACTTACAAGATACAGAGTTGACGAAGCAATTGTCAGAGACGGACAGAGAATAGCTCTTTCTAAGGTGAAAAACAAAAAAAATACAGGTATGATTGTCCTTAATGATATTATCGGAAATTATAACGGAGGCACGGGCAGTTGCAGAGAGGACATACATCCATGGGGTAAAAAGATTGTTGCCGAGCGTTTTGCGGCGTACGCGAAAAGGGACTGCTATGGGCAAAATGTTGCGGTGAGCGGACCTGTATATAAATCATCAGAGCGAGTAGGCAAAACCCTTGTTTTAACTTTCGAGTGTGACGGCAAGCTCAGGGTATTGCCGAAAGAGAGATATGCGGACAAGGTGACGGATAAGAAAATCAAAAAAGAAAAAATAAATCTTGCTATCCCTCAGGAGTTTGAGGTTGCGGGTGCCGACGGAAAGTTTTACAGAGCAGAGGCAAGACTTGAGGGCAAAACGGTAGTATTATCAAGCGACAAAGTCGCCGAGCCAATGTATGCAAGATACGCATGGGGTGCATATCCAGAGATGCCAAACCTGACGGATGATTCCCATCTGCCGGCGGCAACGTTTTCGACAAAAACAGAGTAGTTTTCAAAAATGATATGCAAAATAATTGCATATCATTTTTGTTTTTTACGAAGCTGTGACGAACAGATTTTATTTTAATAACAAATGACTTGCTTCGTTGACACCATAAAAACTTTAGGTTATACTTTTAAGCAGGGAGAGGGACTGTCTCCCTTTAGATAAGGAGCTGATTTGATGCGTTGTTATTTTTGCGGAAACATAGAGAGTAAGGTTGTAGATTCCCGTTCAACAGAGGACGGCACTGCTATCCGTCGCAGAAGAGAATGTTTAGCCTGCGGCAAGAGATTTACCACCTATGAAAAAATAGAGTGTGTCCCAATTATTGTAATAAAAAGAGATAAATCAAGACAACCATATGACAGGGAAAAGCTGCAAAAGGGTATTATGAACGCCTGTGCAAGCAGACCTGTGTCGGTTGATACCGTTGACGGAATTTTAGATGATATAGAGGCTGCAATTCATAACTCTCTTGAGAGAGAAGTATCAAGTGAAAAGATCGGCGAAATGGTTATGGACAGACTTCGTGGGATTGACGAGGTATCCTATGTGCGTTTTGCATCTGTATATAAGAAGTTCAAGGATATTGAGACCTTCCAGAAGGAGCTTGAAAAACTGACCGGCGGTGCAAAATAAAGAATTTTAAACAAATCCTTGACATTAAAGGAGTTTTGTGATATAATTTGCCTGTAAAATGAATAGACATCGACAGAGAGTGAGGAAGTTCCTCGCTCTTTTGATTTTATGGGGGTGAAATAGTGGCATATTCAAAGGTTGAAACAGAGGTTATTGCGATGGCAGAGCCTATCGCAAAAGGTTTTGGATGCTATATCTATGATGTTGAGTTTGTAAAAGAAGGGGGACTTTATTTTCTTCGTGTTTTTGCAGACAGAGACGGAGGGATTGACCTTGACGCCTGCGAGGAGATAAGTCGTGCGCTCAGCGATGTGCTCGATGAGTGCGACCCGATAAAGCAGAATTATTATCTTGAGGTTTCCTCCCCGGGAATAGAGAGAAAGCTTAAGACCAAGGAGCATTTTGAAAGATATATAGGCGAGACGATAGATGTGGGACTTTACAAGGCAATCGGCGGCAGCAAGCAGCTGACGGGGGTTTTGCTCGGCTTTGAGGATGGAATGATTAAGATAGAGGTATGTGGTGAACAAGTTGAAATTATGCAAAAGGAAACCACTTTTGTAAAAATTCATTTTGATTTTTAAAACAGTATAATAATTAATTTTACCATAGATATTAAGAAAGGAATGGTTTGGAAAATGAGTTCAGAAATTTTTGAATCACTGGAATTGATTGAAGAAGAAAAAGGTATAAGTCGTGATGTGGTGCTTGATGCACTTGAAAGCGCATTGATATCGGCTTACAAGAAGCATTTTGGTGCGGTTTCTGACATCCGTGTTTTGTTTGATGAGGATGGAGGCGCTATAAGAATAATTGCACGCAAAACCGTTGTAGAAGAGGTCGAGGACAAGGAAATACAGATCAGCCTTGACGAGGCAAGAATACTTGACCCGAAATGCGACATCGGTGATGTGGTAGAAAAAGAGGTTACTCCTGCATCATTTGGCAGAATTGCGGCGCAGACTGCAAGACAGGTTGTGCTGCAGAGAATTCACGAGGCAGAGAGAGAAAAGATGGTCAACGAATATTCTGACCGTGAAAACGACATAGCAACAGGTGTTGTCCGCAGAATTGAAAAAAGAAATGTTATGCTCGAGATTGAGAACACAGAGTCCGTTCTTATGCCAAACGAGCAGGTGCGTGCAGACGGCTATGCAGTGGGCGAGCGTTATAAGGTATTCGTTGTAGAGGTTGCAGATTCGGTTAAGGGTGTTCATCTTGTGGTTTCCCGTTCCCATCCGGGCCTTGTGCGCAGACTTTTTGAGCTTGAGGTTCCTGAGATTGGTCAGGGCGTAATTGAGGTTAAATCACTCTCCCGTGAGGCAGGCTCAAGAAGCAAAATCGCAGTTCACTCTTCAAACCCCAATGTTGATCCTGTGGGAACATGTATTGGACCGAAGGGTATGAGAGTTCAGGAGGTTATCCGTGAACTCCGTGGCGAGAAGGTTGACATTATTAAATATAGCGACAACCCTGCCGAATATGTGGCAAACGCACTTAGCCCTGCTGATGTTCTCTCGATTGATGTTGATGAGGACAAGAAGATGTGCAGCGTGGTTGTTCCTGAAGACCAGTTGTCACTTGCAATTGGTAAAGAGGGACAGAATGTTCGTCTTGCGGCAAGACTTACAGGCTGGAAGATAGACATTTCGGCAAAGGCAGTAAGTAAAGAGGCAGAGACTTCGGGGGATGAGGAATAATGCGCCCTGTCAGAATGTGTGCAGTCTGCAGAGAGAGAAAAGAAAAGGATGAGCTTTTGCGAATCACAAAAAAACAAAGCGGAGAAGTATGCGTCGATGTTTCGGGCAAGATGCCGGGACGAGGTGCATATATATGCAAAAACGGTAATTGCATAAAGGAAGCACAAAAGCGCAGAGCGCTTGAGCGTGCCCTCTCCCATAAAATTGAAGCGGAACTGTATGCACAGATTGCAAAGATTGGTGATGTCTGATATGGATAAAGAAATAAACCCAAGGTTTTGGGGAATGCTCTCCATCTCTATGAAAGCAGGTGCACTCGCAGTTGGCGAGAGTCGGGCAACAGAGAGCATAAGAGCAGATGAGGCAGGGCTGATAATCTTATCGGATGATGCCTCGGGCAATACAGAAAAAAAGTTCTCCGATATGGGTAAATATCGCAATATACCGCTGATAAGGGTAGCCGACAGAGACAGTCTTGGCTCGGCAATCGGCAGAAAATTTGCAGTTGTAATAGCGGTAAACAATGAGGGGTTTTCAAAAAAACTTTTAGAGCTTTATGAAAATCAGTCAGGAAAGGAATGATAAATATATGGAAAAAATCAGAGCATATGAGCTTTCAAAATCGTTTGGTTTTCCCAGCAAGGAAATTGTAAAGGTTCTTCATGATTACAATGTTTCTACAAAAAATCATATGAGTGCACTTTCCGAGTATGAATTGGACGTAATTTTTGAATACTATACACAGAAGAATCAGGTCAGTGATTTTTCAATTTTTGACGAAAAGAAAAAAGAACAAGAGGAAACCAAAGAAAAGGAAAAGGCTGTTAAAGCGGCATCTGATAAGGCAGAGGAAGTTGCTGCAGATGAGGGCGAGGCGGCAGAAGTGGCTGAAACCCAGATTGAAGTTGGCAGAAAGCTCAGAACAGTTGACACAAGAGTTAACACTGTTGACCTTGACAGAATTGACGATGAAAAGATTGAAGAGCTTATTCCTGATAACGTAAAATCGGGCAACAAGAAGGAAAAGATAAATCAAAAGAAGAAGAACAAGCAAATGGGCACAAAGCAAAAGCCTGAGCCTGAAGAAATGTTAAAGAAAAAGGAGAAGAAGGAGAAGACAGAGATACTTCACGTTCTTATTCCTAACGAAATCACTGTCGGCGAGCTTGCTGAGAGAATGAAGCGCCCTGCCACAGAGATTATTAAAAAGCTTATGCTTCTTGGTATTATGGCATCAGTTAATGAGGTTATAGACTTTGATACAGCTTCTCTTATCGTAGAAGAGCTTGGCGGAACATTTGAGAGGGAAATTATCCTTACAGAGGAAGAAAAGCTCTTTAACGACACCGAGGACACAGAAGAAATGTTAAAGTCGCGCTCTCCCGTTGTTGTTGTAATGGGACACGTTGACCATGGTAAGACATCACTTCTTGATTCTATAAGAAACACCAACGTTACAGAGGGCGAGTTTGGCGGAATTACTCAGCACATAGGTGCACACCGTGTCAGAGTCGGCGACAAGAAGATAACCTTCTTAGATACCCCCGGACACGAGGCGTTTACCGCTATGCGTGCCCGTGGTGCGATGGTTACGGATATTGCAATATTGGTAGTTGCAGCCGATGACGGAATTATGCCACAGACAATCGAGGCTATAAACCACGCAAAGGCGGCAGAGGTTTCAATTATCGTTGCAATTAACAAAATTGATAAAGAGGGTGCAAACCCCGACAGAGTAAAGCAAGAGCTTACCGAACATGGTCTTGTGCCTGAGGAATGGGGCGGGGACACTATCTGCTGCGAGGTTTCTGCAAAGCAGGGTATCAATATTGATGGTCTTCTTGATATGGTGCTTCTTGTTGCAGAGATGAGAGAGCTTAAAGCCAACCCTGACCGTGCGGCAAAGGGTACGGTTATTGAGTCAAAGCTTGACAAGGGCAGAGGTCCTGTTGCCACTGTGCTTGTGCAGAATGGTACACTCAAGATTGGCGATATTGTTGTAGCAGGTACAGCCGTTGGTCATGTTCGTGCAATGAATGATGATAAGGGCAAGGCTGTTAAAAAAGCAGGTCCGTCAATCCCTGTTGAGATTCTCGGTCTTTCCGAGGTGCCCGAGGGTGGCGACGTATTCTACGCAGTAGCCGACGAGCGTAAAGCCCGTGAGGTAGTAGAGGCAAGAAAGTTCAAAGAAAAGCAGAGCCGTCAGCAGAAGGCATCTGCAATATCTCTTGATAATCTCTTTGAGCATATTGAAGCCGGCAAGATGAAAGACCTTAACATTATCGTCAAAGCAGACGTACAGGGTAGTGTTGAGGCGGTTACTCAGTCACTTATTCGTATATCCAACGAAGAAGTACGAGTAAATGTTATCCACGGAGCGGTTGGAGCGGTTACCGAGTCAGATGTTATGCTTGCAAGTGCATCAAATGCAATTATTGTCGGATTTAATGTTCGTCCGACTGCAGGCGCGGATGTATCTGCACAGAATTCTGAGGTTGATATCAGACTTTACAGAGTAATCTATGATGCAATAGAGGACATTGAAAAGGCGCTCAAAGGTATGCTTGAGCCAACATTCCGTGAGGCTGTTATTGGTCACGTTGAAATCAGAACAACATTCAGGGTATCAGGCGTGGGTACTATTGGTGGTGCTTACGTTACCGATGGTAAGGTTCTGCGCAGCAGCCTTGTGCGTGTTGTTCGTGACGGCATTGTTATCCACGAGGGCGAGCTTGGCTCACTCAAGCGCTTTAAGGATGATGTCAAGGAAGTTAATGCAGGCTACGAATGTGGTATCAGCATTGACAAGTATAATGATATCAAAGAAGGCGACGTTATCGAAGCTTATGTAATGGAGCAGGTAGAGGTGTAATAAATGGCAAATTACAGCAGAACAGACAGGATATCTGAGGAGGTCAAGAGAGAACTCAGCGCAATAATCAGAGAACTTAAAGACCCAAGACTTCCTGTTATGGTCACAGTTGTTGCAGTAAAGGTGACCAAGGATTTAAAGTTTGCAAAAGCCTATATAAGTGTAATGGGCAGTGATGAGGTCAAGTCGGGCGCTCTTGCGGCACTTAAAAGTGCAAGCGGTTTTATCCGCCGCGAGGTCGGACACAGACTTAACCTTAGAAATACTCCTGAGTTTTCGTTTGTTATTGATGATTCTATTGAGTACGGTGCACACATAAACGAAATTCTCAGAGAGCTTTAACCGAGGGCACAGATATGTTTGAGAAAATTATTGCAAAATTAAACGAGGCAAAAACCGTCGGGATTTTCACCCATGTAAATCCTGACGGTGACGCCCTTGGCAGTTCCTGTGCCTTAAAGCTTGTGTTGGAGGGTATGGGCAAGACGGCAGAGGTTTTCCTCTGCGGAGGGATTGAAGATAAACTGTCATCCCTTATAAAAGGAATAGAGAGCAAGGGCCTTGAGGTTGAAAAATGTGATATGTTAATTGTCCTTGACTGTGCCGACGCAAAAAGACTTGGCAAGTGGCAGGAGGCGTTTGCTCGTCATATCAATACTGCGGCGATTGACCACCATATTACTCACGCCCGGTTTACAGAAGAGGCGGTTGTATGTGATATTTCGTCCACCTGCGAGCTTATGTGGCATATGTTTAAAGAGATGGGCACAGAAGTATCTGTTAATGCAGCAACCAATATTTATATTGGTATGGTGACAGACACAGGAAATTTTAAATATTCTTCTGTTACAGGGGAGACCCATCGTATTGCGGCAGAACTGATTGATATGGGGGTTAACTTTGCGGAGGTTTCCAAAAAGATATTTGACACGGTTACAAAGGAATATCTTGCCCTTAAGGCAAAGGCGGTAAACTCGCTCCGATATTTTGCAGGCGGAAGAGTCTCTTTGCTTATGCTTGAAAATTCTGACTTTGAAGAGTTTGATGTCAGAGAGGAAGATGCGGCAGGAATTGTTACTCTGCCTATCAGCATAGATGGTGTAGAGGTCGGTGTATATATTAGACAACGGGGAGAGAGTGAATACAAAGTAAGTCTCCGTTCTGTAAGATATGTTGACGTAGCAGAAATCGCAGAAACTTTTGGCGGCGGCGGACATATCCGTGCAGCAGGATATTCTGTGACAGAGGAAAAGCTTGAAGAAAATATCGAGGCATTGATTGAAGAGATAGAAAAACGCCTATAAGCGAGTGAATAAAATATGAATGGTGTAATAAACATAAACAAGCCCCTTGGTATGACCTCCCACGATGTGGTGTACAGACTGAGGAGGCTTTTGTCTGTAAAAAAGATAGGCCATACAGGGACACTTGATCCTGATGCCACAGGGGTTTTGCCAATGTGCATTGGCAGAGCAACCAAGGTTGCGGATATGCTGACGGCAAAGGACAAGCAGTATATCGCAGAGGTAACATTGGGCTCTGCAACCGATACCCTTGATGCATCGGGCACTGTTACCGAGATGACAGATGTTAATGTAGGTGCGGAGGACATACGCCGCACGGTTGCAGAATTTATCGGTGATATAGAACAAATTCCGCCTATGTATTCTGCCATAAAGGTTGATGGCAAGAAACTCTACGAGCTTGCCCGTAATGGTGTTGAGGTTGAGAGAGAGCCAAGACAGGTAAGGATAGATAACATAGAGATATTGAAATTTGACCTTGAAAATAAAAAGTTTTCAATTAGGGTTGATTGCTCAAAGGGAACATATATCCGTACTCTTTGTGATGATATAGGCAGAAAACTCGGTTGCTTTGCTCATATGTCGGGGCTTGAGAGGACAAAATCAGGAATTTTTGATATATCCGAAGCATATACCCTCGAAGAAGTCGAGAAAATGTATGAGAGTGGTGATGTAAGCTTTCTTGTGCCTGTTGATGAGGTTTTTGCGGAATTCCCCAGATTGACCTTGTCTCAGCGAAAGGCAAAACTGATGTGCAACGGTGTAAGAGTCAGCGTTCAGGGAATTGAAGATAGGGTTACCTATCGTGTCTACGATGAGGGCGGAAGCTTTTTGACAATTTCGCAGTGCGAAAATGGAGTTTTAAAGATACTTAAAACATTTTATCAGGGGTAGTAGTTGCAAAGCAATTGCAATGAATAATGCCCGATGCCCATACAGTGGCCAAGCCCCACTGCAAAGGAGCAATTGCTTTGCACAAGGGAGCCTTGGGGACTGCTTGAGGTGGTTATCATCATTTTTTGTAGGGGCGATTCACGAATCGCCCGAGCAAAGCCCGTATAAGGGGAAAAGGAGGTGCAATGGTGGAAGTTTACTATGACAATAAAATCGATGCAGAAAAACTGAAAAATGACATATCGGACACCCGTACTGCCGTTGCTCTCGGACAGTTTGATGCCATACATAAAGGCCATACAGAGATAATCTCGTGGGCAACAGAATATGCAAAAGAACACAACCTTAAATCTCTTGTGTATATGTTTGAGAACAACCCGCAGGAAGTAATTTCAGGCAGGAGTGTACCTGCGGTAAACACAATGGAAAAACGACTTGAGCTTTTGAAACGCTTAGGTGTTGATATGGTGTTTGTAGAGAAGTTTGATAAGGAATATATGGATATCCCATATACAGAATTTGTGCAAAAGTATCTGCGTGACAGGTTTAATGCGGAAGCAGTCGGGGTGGGTTACAATTACAGCTTTGGCAAGGGTGGACTTGGCAACACAACCCTTTTGGCGAGGGAATGTGAAAAATGTGGCATAAATACAATGGTAGTGCCAAAGGTTGAGGTCGACGGCGAGGCGGTATCAAGCACCGCAATAAGAGAGAGAATTTCAAGAGGAGACGTCGATGGTGCCGCTAAAATGCTCGGCAGATGCTTTTCGATAAAAGGCGAGGTTGTAAAAGGCAGACAAATCGGCGGCAGATATCTTGGCTTTCCCACTGCGAATATAGAAATTCCGCAGGAGACCATTCTCCCTAAAACAGGTGTCTATGCCTGTCGCACAAGGGTTGGAAATTTGGTGTACAGGTCAATAACAAATGTTGGCGCAAAGCCGACGGTGGGAGATGAACAAGCAAGTATAGAAACACACATAGACGGCACCTTTGGAGAACTTTACGGGCAGGTTATAGAGGTAGAGTTCTGTCGATTCTTAAGGGATATTAAAAAGTTTGAAAGTCTGGACGCTCTGGCAGAGCAACTAAAGAAGGATAAAGAGAATATGTAAAAGGCGACCGATGCGGTCGCCTTTTTTGTGTCGGGAAAAATTTTGTTTTGAATAATCGCCGTCCCCTACGGATATGGCATGTGTAACGCGTTGCGGGACGTCGGGACGCCGTCCCCTACGGAAATGGCATGTATAACATTGTAGGGGAGGGGCTTGCTCCTCCCGATAAAAATTTCCTGCGATTATGCGAAAAATATATAATTTATTGTAACAAAAATGTAAAAAAGCCATTGACAAATTGCGCAAAAATGATATAATGATATTAACTGTGATTGTATATAATTAATTAACTATAAATAAGGAGTGGTTATTTATGAAAAACATCAACACAAAGTCACGCTGGACAAGACTTCTCGCGGGACTCTCAGCAGTAATTATGGTTGTAACATCTTTGGGTGTTATGCCTGTAATCGCTACAGAGACAGAGCCGGCAGCGACAATAGCAGTCCCCACAGTTGCAATAGATGCAAACTGGGGTGCAGACGAAGGTCAGGTTGCACCTGTAATTGCTACAAAGGAATTAGTAGTTGTTGATGCAGACGGCGCAAAGATGTATAACGATTCAAACTCTGATGTTGCAGTTGTAAACTATACAGGCGACACAACAGAGGGCGTTGCAGGTAAGGGTAAGGTAGCCGGCGATGCATACTTTATGGGTGCTTCAAATATTCAGTATCGCTCATATCAAAATGGCGATGCTCTTGGAAATGCATCAGCATTGAATTCCGGCGAGCAGATGGTTATCAGCCTTCAGGCCTTGACTTCAAAGAACTTTAATATGTATGCTCGTTTCTCAGGAAAGAGATATGTATCTACAGATAACCTTTATGTACTCAACACCGCAACAAAAAAGTATGAAAAGGTTGCAGAAAAGCCGGAAGGAATCCAGAGTGCAGTTGAATTAATCAACTTTAACCAGCTTATGGCAATTAATGGCGGAAACCTTTGGGTTTTCAATGGTGAGCCTAACGAAGTTGATGCCGGCAATGGTAGTGATAAAATAACACTTAACGAAAATACTTACAAGGCTTCCGATGATACTGTTGAAATTGCTAAACTTTTAAATGTTGCATTGCCAAGTAATCAGTGGGTTACAATCACGGTGGTATACACTGCAGGTGACCAGACTGTTACAACAGGCAACAACAGTACACCTGAGGTTGTTAATGTAACCAAGAAAGACACAGTAAAGGTATATGTAAATAACGTACTTGTTCTCCCTGAAACAGAGTTGGCAGAGAACAATATGTTCAGAAAGATTGATAGATTTGACTTCCAGAGCGATACAACAATAGATAACTTCAGCGTTAAGACCTATAAGGGTACATACAAGTTTGATGCAGCAGATATCCCGGGCACAGATGCAGCAGAAGCAACTGCTATCGGTTGGGATATGGCAGGTATCTACGTAGATGCTGAAAAGAACACAGCAGAGCTTATTGAAGACATCAAAGATATGGATGGCGTTGCAAATTGTACTCTTATAAATGCAGCAGGTATTGCTATTGATGGCGCTGCACTTGCAAACACAGCTGCGCATGCAGTTGTTACTGCAGAAGATGGCAAGGTATATGCAATTCAGATAAAGAGTGATAGCGTACTCTCACCTGAGACTACTTATGTAAGTCTTGATGGTACAGTTGTAAAGGATCTTCAGATAAGAGATACCGGTACATCAGCAGGAAAAGAATCAAATACTGAGTATAGCAAGTATGGATGGGGCGAAGATGAAGTTGTTTACGGCTTCTTCCCTGAATGGGCAAATGAAGAAAAGACAATGTGGAACTGGCAGCGTTGGTGGGTATCAAACGCTGTAAATGCATCTTCTTCTGCTAACCCATTTATGGATAGTACAGATATGTACATCAGTCTTGACATTCTCCACGATGGCACAGAGCAAGCAGAGTCCGGAAGTGCGTACCTTACACTTGCAGGTGCTCCTATTGTAAAGAATTCTAAGGGTGTTGTAGCAAGATATGGTGGTTGCACAATCCTTAATGCTAATATAATTGATGATAACAAGATGGTGTTCAATGTAAACGATGGCGTTTCTACCTCAAGCGGTACAGTGCTTGCGGCAGAAGGAGCTCTCAAGCAGTGGTACAATGTAGTACTTCAGTTCAACAGATACTCAAAAGACATTGAACTCTACGTTGATGGTGAGCTTGCTTACGAAGGTCAGCTCTTCGGCGAGTTTATAGGACTTAACAACCTTTACTTCAATGTAAGTGCAAACGGTTTCTGGGTTGACAACATTGTTGTAAAGAGCGGCAGATACACACCTGCTCCTAAGGCTGATGTTGATATGAATCTTCCTGTTGAACTTCCTGAGGGATACAGCTGGGCAGAAGATGGTGTAACTCTTAACATTAACAAGGCTGCTCTCAAAGCAGAAGTTGCTGATGAATACACACCAACAGACGGCGAAAAGATTTACCTTGACGCAGAAGGAAACGAAACCGATAATTTTGCAGAGGTTGACCAGATTGCAGTTCGTGCATACGATGATGGTTCTATTCACTACTACCCAATCAAGGCAAGAACAGGTATGGGACGCTTTAACCTTGGTGATAACAGATGGATGATAGATGTAGCAGACGGCAAGGGTGATATGGGCGAGACATCAAAGGTATTTGTTGCAAGATATGACGATAACAAGATGTTGTCATATATCAAGGCATATGATGTAGATGTAGATGCAATTGATGGTGATACATGGTTTGTAGATGTAACCGAAGGTATCCAGAAGGGTGACAAAGTGTTGATCTTCAGCAATAGCACAACACCTGTATACAAGGATACAACTGATATAAACGTTGTATGCTGGGGTGATAGCCTGACAGAAGGCGTTGGAGGTAACGGCGTAGCATATCCTGATGAGCTTGCAAAGCTGACCGGCTACAACGTAATCAATATGGGTGTTGGAGGCGAGAGCCTTATAACAATCGGTGCTCGTTCAGGTGCGTACAACATTGTTCTTGGCGAAGACCTCAGTATTCCTGCAAATCGTACTTCAGTAGACATTAAGCTTTCAAGCACAGAGCTTTATGACGAGAACGCTTACGCAGGCAAAATTACTCCTTGTAACACATCAAGAGGCGGATGGACACCTGCAGAAATCGTTGTTGACGATGAAACTAAAACTGTTATAGAAGGCAGACTCTATACAGATTATGATGAAGACGAAGAAGGTGTACATGTTCTCACAAGTGCAACCTTTAGAAGATCAAAGGCAGGTGGAGCAGTAGTTGCACCTGCAGGCTCTAAGATTAAGGTTGCTGCACACGATGTAGATGGCGATATCAACATTTATTGGGCAGGTACCAACAAAGGTTGGGATGCAACCGACAAGGGGAATACTGCGACAGACGTATCTAAGAATATGGTGATTGGACTTAAGAAGATGATTCTTGAGAACGAAGGCGTAGATTTGTCAATATTTGCAGACAATGACGCGATTTATGATGCAGACCTTGAAGAACATATTCCTGATGCACAGTACATTGTAATTGGTATGACAAGCGACAGCAAAGTGGAAAATAACCCTGCTCTTGAAGCTGCGTTTGGAGCTAACTTCCTCGATGTAAAGAAATATTTGGCTAGTAAGCAGGCATTGGTTGATGCAGGTGTTATAGCAGACCTCAATGCAGAACCTGATCAAAGTGATGCAGAAAGGCTTGAGGAGGGATATGTTCCTACTTCTCTCCTTGTTGGCGAGGACGATACCACTCATTTCAACGCTTTAGGCTACAAGCTTATTGCAAAACAGGTTTACCTCAAGATGATGAGTCTTGGATATTAATTAGTTTTTAAAAAGGCGACCGGCACGGTCGCCTTTTTTCGTAGACTCGTCTTGTGTAAAGGGGCGATGGTTGTCCACAAATCGAATTTGGCTACATTACCGCAGGGGATGGCTAGGATTTGGGTACGGCACATTGTTCAAAGGCAAATTCGATTTGAGGACACAATCACGTTTGCTATCTATATTGACAAACCACCTAAAAATGATATAATAAAAGGTGCATAATTAACTAATCTTAAAGGAGAGATAAAATGAGAAAAAGAAGATTACTTTCGTTATTTATGTCACTTTTAATCTGTACGTCACTTTTTGCAGGATGTAGAGGTGACGAAGCAGATTTGGGCGATGCTCCGGGTGACGGTAGTGCAGTTGTCGCAACCTCAAGCGGAACAGAGCTGACAGTTGATGAGTACAGATATTTCATGCTTCAAAACGCTGTGTCTATAATACAGAAAACTGACTCTTCATTTGACGGAGATTTTACAAAGGTGGACTGGAATGCTGTCACAGAGAGCGGACAGACCATAGCAGAGGCGGTTAAAAATCAATCCCTCAGCGACTTTGCTGATTATGCGGCAATGGTAAAGCTGGGCGAAGAAAAGGGTGTAAAAATAACTGATGAGGAGCTCTCGGGTGTTATTTCTTCTATGGAACAATACAAAGAAGAGAATGGCGAAGAGGGCTTAAAGATAGCTCTTCGCGCTATGGGATTTTCTTCAGTAGAGGGTTACAAAAAACTTGTTACGCTTCTTGAGGGATACCAAAAAGTTGAAACAGACTTTAATCAGAACAGAGAAAAGTATATAGATGACGAAAAGGTACTTCAAAGCTTTATGAGTGACGAGCAGGTAAGCGCTCAGCATATTTTGATTATGAACGACAGTGAAAAGTACCAAAATCCCGAGGCAGCCATTAATGAAATTCTGGCTAAGGCAAAGTCGGGAGAGGACTTCACAGAGCTTATGAAGGAATATAGCGAGGACCCGGGACAGACTCCCGCGGGATACAGCTTTGGCAAGGGTGTTATGGTGCCTGAATTTGAGGCGGCATCATTTGCCCTTGATTATAACCAGATCAGTGATGTTGTCAAGAGTGACTATGGCTATCATATTATAAAGAGAGTTGTTGGACTTTACGAACTTAAAGAGGCTATAAAGGATGAAGTAAAGGTAAACAACGAGGTTTTTGATAGTTTATCCGTAAGTGACATAATAGCTGATATATACAAGGCGAATGAAATGCTGAACAAACAAAGTGGGGGTAAATAAATATGGCGAATACAAAAGTTAAAGTAGAAATGGAAAAAGGCGGTGAATTTGTAATCGAGCTTATGCCCGAGTTTGCGCCTGAAACCGTAGCAAATTTTGAGGAGTTAGTAAAGACGGGATTTTATGACGGCGTTATATTTCATCGTGTAATAGATGACTTTATGGCTCAGGGCGGTGACCCGACAGGAACAGGTATGGGCGGTAGCGGCAAGAATATCAAAGGAGAGTTTTTGCAGAATGGATTTCCTCAGAACACGCTCTCTCACACCCGAGGGGTTGTTTCTATGGCGCGTTCTATGAATCCAAATTCGGCAAGCAGTCAGTTCTTTATCTGTTACGGAGACTGCACATTCTTAGACGGTCAGTATGCGGCATTTGGAAAAGTTATCGAGGGGATGGAAGCAGTTGATGACTTTTTAAAGGTTGAACGCAGAGGACCCGAGGGCGGCACCCCCGTTGAAGAAATTAAAATAAAGAAAATGAGTATACTTTAGTATATATTAAAAATCTGCTATCCGTAGGATAGCAGATTTTTGATATATAAAGAATTATATTGCGGGGATTTAAAGGGGCGGCAGCCCCTTTTTTATTATAAAACTATACTTCCATTATTATTGGCAGTATCATCGGACGGCGTTTTGTCTTTGAATACAAAAAGCTGCCGATATCATTTTTAAGTCTTGTTTTTATTGTGGTCCAGTTTACAGTTGTACCTTCGGTGCACTTATCCACAACCTCTGACGAAAGTCTTCTTATAGAGTCCATAAGGTCCTCGGATTCTCTTACATAGACAAACCCACGCGAGATAATATCAGGGCCTGACACACATTCTCCGCTTGATTTATCTATTGTCAGTACAACAATAATTATACCATCCTCGGCAAGATGCTTTCTGTCTCTAAGGACAATATTGCCAACATCACCGACGCCAAGTCCGTCTACCAGAACCTTTCCGGCAGGCACTGTGCCGACAATTTTTGCACTGTTCTTTGAGATTTCCATAACCTTGCCAAGGTCAGAAATAATAATATTTTTAGGGTCTATCCCTGTCCGAAGAGCCAAATCCCTGTGCCTGCACAAATGACGATATTCGCCGTGAACAGGAATAAAGTATTTGGGCTTTGCAAGGGAGAGAATAATTTGTTGCTCCATCTGACAGGCATGGCCTGATACGTGTACGTCGTCTTCTCTGTCGTGAACAACCTCTGCGCCGTGCTTTAAAAGCTCATTTATAATGGTTGATACATTTTTTTCGTTGCCGGGTATCGGGCTCGATGAGAGAATGACAAGGTCGGTTGGCTCAATATTTATTTTTTTGTGGCTTGAAAAAGCAATTCTTGCAAGAGCCGACATAGGCTCACCCTGGCTGCCGGTTGTTATAATAACAAGCTTATCCTTGGGGTAACGGTTGATTTCGTCAATGCTGATAAGAGTATTTTTTGGAATGTTCATATAGCCAAGCTCGATTGCGGCGTTTAAGACATTCTCCATACTCCGTCCGGATATGGCAACCTTTCTGCCGTGAGTGTAGGCGGAGTTTACGATTTGCTGCACCCTATGTACATTGGATGCAAAGGTTGCAATAATAATTCTCTTGTCTGCACCTCTGTCAAAAAGACTGTCAAAGGTCTTGCTGAGGGTACTCTCGCTCATAGTAAAGCCTGACCTGTCTGCGTTTGTACTGTCAGACATAAGGGCAAGAATTCCCTTGTTGCCAAGCTCCCCTATGCGGGCAAGGTCAATCATTCCTCCGTCTATGGGGGTAGGGTCGATTTTAAAGTCGCCTGTGTGAAGAATTACCCCTGCAGGTGTGTGAAGTGCAATAGCAACCGCGTCTGCAATTGAATGATTTGTATGAATAAACTCAACTTTAAAGGCACCGAGCTTAACAGTATCGCCGGCTTCAAGATTGATTAGTTTTGCAGAATTTAAAATTCCGTGCTCTGAAAGTTTGTTTTTCAGTATTCCAAGAGTAAGTCTTGTGCCATAAACGGGTACATTAAATTCCTTTAGAACATAAGGAATGGCACCGATGTGGTCCTCATGTCCGTGGGTCAGTACAATCGCTTTGATTTTATCTGCGATTTTATGAAGGTATGTGATTTCAGGGATAACAATATCAACGCCGGGCATATCGTCATCGGGAAAAGCCATACCACAGTCAAGAATTATGGCATCCGAGCCATATTCAAATACATTCATATTTTTTCCGATTTCGTTCAATCCGCCAAGTGGAATCCACTTGATTTTTTCAGTTTTCTTCAAATTA
Source organism: Clostridia bacterium (assembly GCA_045587365.1). Taxonomy (GTDB): domain Bacteria; phylum Bacillota; class Clostridia; order Monoglobales; family Monoglobaceae; genus UMGS1820. Next base: position 6,803 of record JAZNCD010000030.1, on the reverse strand, counting down.
TATCCTCCTTATTTTTATGTACTTGCACAACAAAAATAAGAGGAAGAAGATGTTTTCTTCCATTCTTGTTCTTGTTGTAAAATCCTCATATTTTCGTACCTGAGAATTTATGTTTTAAAATAGTCCGCTCAAATCAATCAAATATTATGCCCAAAAATTAAGTCATAAACACTGGCGCGTGAAGATTAACCATCACTTGCCAAAACCCGAACAAATCAATCGCCTTATATTATACACCATTTATTGCAGTTTTGCAAGTTTTTTTATACGATTGATAAATTTAGTGCTTATTTCCTCGGCGGCTTCCATATTTGTCCCCTCTGTTATAATCTTTACATAGTGCCTGTATTTTTCGGGAATAACCAACACCCAACCGTTGTTCTGGTATATTTTTATTCCGTCTGTCATATCAATTTTATTACTGCTATATTTCAGGCGAAGCTTATCGATTATATCGGATTTTCGGCTATTTGGACATTCCACCTCTGTTTCAAGGCGAATATCAGAGGGCAGGTCGCGGACAAGAGCGTTAAAACTGATGCCCGAGTAATTTAAATAGTCAAGAAGCATAACTGCGCAGTATATTCCGTCAAAGCACATCCGAAACTGAGTGTAGAGCTTGTTTTTCAGCAGGGTATTTATAAATTCAGTAGATGAAACGCCGCATTTGATAATATTCATTTTCTCCTTGCAAAGCAGTTCCTCAAGAGCAGATGAGGCATAAATCGGCAAAACTATTGTTTTGCATCCAAAATGGCGTAGCAGAATAATTGAAATTATATAAAGAAGCGCTGACTTGCTAAGCTTTTCTCCGTCGTTTGAGAAGAGAAAAAGCTCTTGCCCGTTAAAACTTAAATCTGCAGAAAACTCTGTTGGCGTTGCATCCGGGACCATTGTCTCAATTTCGCCGAGAAGAAGCTCAAGCACGTCTGATAAGGTTTCCGAACGGGTACGAAGTTCCATATTTTTTTCAAAACGAATGCTTTTAAGTCCGTTTAAAATTTCCTGTACATAAAAAGCCTTGTATTGGCTAAGGTCAACAGAGTCCTGAAGTTTTTTAATGTCGGTACGCAGAAAGATGCTGCTTGAAAAAATATCCTCAAGCCTGCGTTGGTGAGATAATGAAAAGCAGGAGCCATCGCTCTCTATAAACTCAAGTTCGGGACAAAAGCTTCCGTCTGTACTTGCCTGACTTATGTGCAAAGTCATTGCAGGCTTATAAAATTGGGTAGCAAGACGGGAGATGGGCAGACTTTGTTCGCCAAAGTTATAGATTTTTGTTCCCGTAGATGCAAGTCCGGATAATGCAGCGGAGGCAAGAATTGTACAGACGGGGGCAGAATCAAAGCTCAGTCCGATTTTGCATCCTCTGTACATAGTGCCAAGTGCCGCCCCAAGCTTTGCCATAAACTCAGGGGTTATATCCACGTTGATTTCTCCGCATATTTTATCGTCGCGAAAGAGTCGTTCTGTGCCTACGCTTCCCCAAATCAGGTTATCACTGAGTCTTGTGCCCTGTAAAACCCTTTTGTTTGGCCATACCTTTACGCCTGTATTGATAAAACAATCTGATTCGATTCTGCATCCGCTGCCAATTACGGTGCTGTCCATTATATGGGTGTTTCTGCCAAGACTGATATTATCATCAAGAATGCCGCCTTTTACCGAAGTGTTTTCGGCAAGGCTGCAGGAGGAGCCGATTACCGAGTGGAAAACCGAGGAGCCTGACTTGACAGAGCAATCCCTGCCTATAAAGGTGCCTCCGCCTATTTTTGCATCTTTTTCAATGCGGCAGCCCCTTGAAATATAAACAGGAGTTTCTATTTTTACGCCACTTTCCAGATATACGTCGTTTTCAATAAAGAAGCCATCCCTTACCTGAGTTGCCGGCAGATAGTTGGGAAGCCGACCTTCCAATATATCGCTATGACATTTAATGTAGTCATCAATACATAAAACCGAAACAGAATAAGCGGATGAGACATACCCTGAAATTTTAAGGTTTTTCTCAATAGCTTTTTTAAATATTTCGTCTTCGTTTATATTATTTGATGTGTCCGACAAGACATCAAGGGCGGATTTTGAAAAAATATATATACCCTCGGCTTCGGTGTTTTCGCTCTGCACATCAGAGGGATTAATAGTTTTTTTAGGCAATGTACAAAAGTTCGGCAGGGAATCGCGTTTGCAGGATGAAGATTTTATATTACGAAGCACAATTGTTATATCGGCGCCGCTTTTGGAGTGGGCAGAAATAACTTCCCTGATATCTGTGCCTGTAATAAGATTTCCTTCTATTGCCAGAACTCCGTCCTCGCCTGAGTGATTAAGGAGACTGCCTGCAGAGAATTCTCTTAAAACATCGATACTTAAAACACCATAATTTGAGAGGTGCCGACATATATGTTGTTCTATGGGAAGCCCCATAACGGGGAGCTCGTGTATGCGTCTGCTACACAGTAGCGGGGTTAATGAGTTTTGAGAAAAATCAGGAATAATTACTGCGTTCATATTCTCCGGCTCCTTTGGCAGAAACAAAAATCGTATATAGTATATGAACGTTAAAAAATATTATACGTTTTTACCACATGAAGATAATACTTTATTTTTTAAAAGAGATGTAGTATAATAAAGATGAAGAGATAATCAAGAAATGTTTCATTGTCATGAGGACTCGCCCCCCTTGCCTAAAGGTGGGAGGAAATCCGCAAGGATTTCAGGGGGGATTTTTGTGTGAGCACAGGGCAATCTGTTATATAATACATATTGGAGATGGTTTATATGGTAAATATCGGCAACGAGTGGGATTACCTTTTAAAAGAAGAATATGAGAAAGAGTATTATCAAAAACTACGCACAGTTCTTGCAAAGGAATATAAGACAAATACAATATATCCTGATATGTATGATATATTCAATGCTCTCAGGTATACATCTTATTCTGATGTGAAAGCCGTTATTATCGGACAGGACCCCTATCACGGAGAGGGACAGGCCCACGGGCTTTGCTTTTCAGTAAAAAAGGGTGTGCCTCAGCCACCGTCGCTTAAGAATATTTTTAAGGAAATTTATGACGAGCTTGGGATAGAGCCGCCAGGTCACGGGGAGCTGACTGATTGGGCAAAGCAGGGAGTGCTTCTTTTAAATGCCACTCTGACAGTGAGAGAGGGGCAACCAAACAGCCATAAGGATATTGGGTGGGAGACCTTTACCGACAAGGTTATAGAACTTTTAAACAAGAGAGAAAAGCCCATTGTGTTTATGCTTTGGGGCGCAAATGCAAAGAAAAAGGCAAGGGTTGTCACAAACCCTGTACATAAAATTTTGTCCTGTGCACATCCAAGTCCGCTTTCTGCGTACAACGGATTTTTCGGTTGCGGTCACTTTGCAAAATGTAATGAGCTTTTAAAACAAATGGGCGAAAACCCTATTAACTGGGAGATAAAATAAAAATACCGAGGGATATTCCCTCGGTATTTTTTTGGTTTATCTGTGCAACATAAAAACGGAGGCGATATTATGTGTACAGCAATATCCTTGAGGGTAAAAGACCACTATTTTGGAAGAAACCTTGATTATGAGTATGACTTTGGGCAGAAGGTAGTAATTGCGCCGAGAAGGTATTCGTTTAAATTTACAAACGGAGAAGTTTTAAACAAACATTATGCTATGATAGGTATGGCGTTGATACGAGACAACTATCCTTTATATTTCGATGCAACCAACGAGATGGGGCTTAGCGTAGCGGGGCTTAATTTCCCTGATAATGCAAGGTATATGAAGAAATCGGACGAGTCAGTAAATGTTGCGTCCTATGAGTTTATACCATTTGTTTTATCAAGGTGCAAAACCGTTGAGGAAGCAAAAGAACTGATTGGCGTGATAAATATAACAGACGAGTCGTTTAATGAGAGTTTGCCGCCCTCACCTCTTCATTGGATTGTGGCGGACAAGGTTGGTGCGATAACGGTAGAACAAACGAGGTCGGGACTTGTGGTGTATGACAATCCTGTTGGGGTTTTAACCAACAATCCGCCTTTTAATTATCAGATGCAAAATCTTGCAAATTATTTGTCTGTTACTGCCAAAGAGCCGAAGAATTTATTTTCTGATAAAATAGATATTCAACCATACAGCAGAGGAATGGGCGGATTGGGTCTCCCTGGGGATTTATCCTCTGTGTCAAGATTTGTAAAGGTGTGCTTTATAAAGCTTAACTGCATTTTTAAAGAAACCGAGACAGAGATTGTAAACAATTTTTTTCATATTTTGTATTCGGTGTATCAACAAAGGGGATGTGCGCAGGTAGGGGAGGATTTTGAAATAACAAACTACAGCTCCTGTTGTAATACAGACAGGGGAATTTATTATTATACAACATATCAAAACAGCAATATAATTGGGGTGGATATGTATAAAGAGGATTTGGATAGAGAAAAGATTATAGCTTTTGATTTAATAAGAACAGGGGATATAGTTGTCCAGAACTCTCCAACATAATTGTTATTGAAATTTTATAAAATATTATAAATCTATTTGTTGCTTTTTGTAGAACATTATGATAAAATGATAAAAAATATTATAATTTCAAATCTTTAAATCAATTTGGAGGGTTTATTATGAATTTGATTTATGGAGTAAATGACAAGCCAAAGTTTGGCCAGATTTTAATTTTTGCTTTTCAGCAAATACTTGCTATTCTGGCAGCTACCATTGCGGTTCCGTCAATTATTGGTAACGGAATGTCACAGTCGGCAGCCCTTTTTGGTGCAGGTGTAGGTACATTGGTATACTTGCTCTTTACAAAGGGTAAGAGCCCTGTTTTCTTAGGTTCGTCCTTTGCCTTCATCGGCTCGATGTTTGCAGCCTTTGCAGGTGGAGTGTCAATGTCACTTGGCTATTTGGGAATGATTATCGGTGCGGTTTTTGCAGGTCTTGTTTATGTTATCATTGCAATAATCGTTAAGGTAGCAGGCGTAAAGTGGATTTCAAGGCTTATGCCCGCAGTTGTTATTGGCCCCACCGTTGCAATTATCGGTCTTTCCCTTGCAGGCAACGCAGTTGGCGATGTTTTAAAGTTTGCTCAGTTTGATGCAGCCAATGGTGTATATGTAATGGGCACACATGGCTGGATTGGCTTTATCTGTGCTATGGTTACCGTATTGGTTGTTATTCTTTGCTCAGTATACGGTAAAAAGACCTTAAAGCTTATTCCGTTTATTATGGGTATTCTTGCCGGCTATGTTGTTGCAACGATCTTTACACTTATCGGTTCAAAGATCGGCAATGAAGCTTTAATGATTATCGATTTTAGTGCGTTTGCTAATATGCAGTGGTATCCTGATTTTACATTTATGACAGCATATAAGGGTATCGGCGAGCTTAGCGGCCAGTATGTTGCAACTATTGCAGTTGCATATATCCCTGTTGCGTTTGTTGTATTTGCAGAGCATATCGCAGACCACAAAAACCTTTCATCAATTATTGATAAAGATTTGCTCGAAGAGCCCGGCCTTCACAGAACACTTCTCGGTGACGGTATCGGCTCTATGGTTGGTGCTTTCTTTGGTGGATGTCCCAACACTACATACGGAGAGTCAGTAGGTTGTGTGGCAATCACAAAAAATGCATCTGTTGTAACTATCTTAGCAACAGCAATAATTGCAATTATTGCCTCATTTGTTGCTCCGTTTGTAACAGTCCTTGCAACTATCCCCGCATGCGTTATGGGTGGCGTATGTATCACTCTCTACGGCTTTATCGCGGTATCGGGTCTTAAGATGCTTCAGGATGTTGACCTTTCAAACAACAAAAATATCTTTGTTGCTTCGATTATCCTGATTACAGGTATCGGCGGAATGGCATTGCAGATTGGTGCAATCAAAATTACAACAATTGCCTGTGCGTTGATTCTCGGCATTATTGTTAATTTAATTGTATCTAAAGGAAAAGACGAATAATAGGAGAGAAGACTATGAATAACGTTACAATTTTTGACCATCCTTTAATTCAGCATAAGACCACAATTCTTCGCAAAAAGTCAACCCCTAACAAGGAGTTCCGTGAGATTGTTGAAGAGATTACTATGCTTATGTGCTACGAGGCACTTCGCGACCTTCCTCTTGAAGAGGTAGAGATTGAAACGCCTCTTATCAAGACAAAGCAGAAGCTTATAAGGGGTAAAAAGCTTGCGGTTGTTCCCATACTCCGTGCAGGTCTTGGTATGGTAAACGGTATTCAAAAGCTTATTCCCTCTGCAAAAATCGGTCACATAGGAATGTACCGTGATGAGGAAACTTTGGTGCCCCACGAGTATTACTGCAAGCTGCCGGCGGATATTTCAAACCGTCTTATAGTGGTTGTTGACCCTATGCTTGCAACGGGTGGCTCTGCCATTGATGCTATAACACAGATTAAGTCATATGGCGGAAAGAATATAAAGTTCCTTTGTCTTATTGCAGCGCCTGAGGGTGCAAAAGCTCTTGCTGAGGCACATCCCGATGTTGATATCTACTGTGCAAATTTAGACGAATGCTTGAACGAGCATGGGTATATTATGCCGGGACTTGGCGATGCAGGAGACAGAATTTTCGGAACAAAATAAAAATATAGGAGGAGAGTTAATTGAACTTTCAAACAGTAAAAACACGCTTATTTGCATTTATAGTTATTGCTACGATTGTAATGAGCGTAACAATGCCTTTTATGGCGTTTGCGGATGAGGCAGACCTTACCGATAACGAAGCCGCAACAGTGTATTTGACAGAGAGCGGTACCTACGGCGAGGTAACTGAAGAGGAAGC
>JAZNCD010000029.1:0-12218 GCA_045587365.1 Clostridia bacterium | reverse complement strand
AAAAAAGCTCCCTTGAGCACAAGGGAGCTGTCACCGAAGGTGACTGAGGGATTGTCACACACCTACATTGCATTTATTTTTATGTTTCTCGCCGGCACATTTGTTTCTGTGATAATTATATCCTTTATCTGCGCAACTTTTGCACCGTCAATTTCTCCACCTTTAACGGTGACCGATACGCCGTTTTCGTCTACACTGGCAAAGCAGTCATCAAAGCCCTTTGCCTTTACCTGTGTCTCTATCTTTCTTTCCTTGTCCGCATTCTCTGTCTCTGCGGCAATCTTTTTTTCTGCATCTCGTTTTGCCTCAGCCGACGCCTCGCTTCCCGATGCTATCTTCTTCCAGTCTTCTACCGATTGGCTTCTGGCAGAATCCCTGTCCTGACGAAGCTTTGACAAGTCCCCTGTATTTTGCCCCTCTGCCTCTGCAGTGTCCTGACTTTGGTCATTCTCTGCGTTTGCAGGCAAAGCATCACCCGTCGTCGGCACAGATGCGGAAAGCTCTGCACTCTCCATCGTCCATCTGTAATACCCTGCCGTAATCACAAGGGCAACAAGCCCCAAAAGTAATATCTGTTTGCCTTTAACCTGAAATTTCCTTCCTTGTTTGCTCATTATTAAAATTCTCCTCTCTTTATATCTGCAAATTAATTCAGTATGTAACTTTTATTCTGTGGGACGACATTCCATAAAGAGCCTTTACCGCCTCGTAAATCTCGATGCGCACCCTTTCGTCAGCGGCACCCTCGGCAACTATTAAAACCCCTGTAACCTCAGGCATTTTTTCTTTTATTATATATGGCTCTCCTGAAGAGCTCTTTCCGCTCATTACCACCTGACTTTCACTTTCTTCATCGGTTATCAGATCAGGGTTTTCTTCGCTCTCTCTTGTATACCTGTTTTTGTTGTCCCTTGCCGGCACCTTCTCACCTCCGCCCTCTATGGTTATAAAAACCGAAACATCTCCTGCTCCGTTAATTTTTTTCAATATTTTCTCAAGACCCTCTTCCTGTTGTTGCACAAAGGTGTCAATACTTGAGGCGGTCTCCTCCTTTTTCACGACAGATTTTTCTTCTCTGTCCGAAAACCCTCCAAAGCCGAGTATAAATACCGCGATAATTATTATCCATATAAAAATCCTGCTCGGTTTCTTTTTGTCCTTCTGCCCATCTGCTCTATGTTCTGCCGTCTTTATAATTTCCCAAAGCCCCATAAATCAAAGCCCCTCTTTTTGCGCTTTTGTACTCCCTGCAACATATTTGACGCTTATAGCATCTTCGTCTATACCATATTTATTCCTTAAAACATCTACGGCACTCTTATTAATTGCCGCTCCGCCCTCTCCATCGACAGTTATCCACACATTTTCTATCTGTCCAAACCCCTCACCCGCACTGCACACCTGACATTTTATCTCAAAATCCACCCCTGCCGTCTCTTTCATATCCTCTGTCATCTTTTCGCAAAGCTTTGATTTATAAAGTCTTAAAATCTCTGACCTTTCTCTCTCATCCATACTCTCTGCCATTTCCTGCGCAGATTTTTCAGGCGGAATTTCTATTTCAATCTCAAATTTCTCACCTGCAAACGGGCTGATAAGGGTTAGTATCAGTACAAAGCCTATGGTCAGCTGAATATATTTTTTGTATACACCCCGGGGAAGTATCCTCTCGCATATTATTCCAAAAATAATAACGCCCGACAGTGACATTACCAGAGATTTTAAAAATTCTGTCATATACCATTACCTCTCAGCTTCCAAGCGTAAATGCTATGTTTCCCGCATTAATCATTATAGTTACAACTATAATAAACATCACCATAACCGCCGTCACCATAGAAAAAAGTACCGAAACCGAATTTGAAATTCTTGACAGACAACCCACAATCTTCGGGTCAGCGACCGGCTCGGTCACGGCAGCAGTAAGTCTCATTAAAACCAGCATTGCACCAAGCTTGATTACAGGACGGAAGGCAATTATTACAATGCATATTATCCCTAAAATTCCCACAGAATTTTTTATTACCGCACTGCAATTCATTACTGTTTCTGCAGACTCTGACAAAATTCCTCCAACCATAGGCACAAGATTTGATGTGGCAAACTTGGAAAGTCTCACCGTCAGTCCATCCGCCCCCGATGCGGCAATACTTTTAAGTCCTGAAAGGCTTACAAAGATTGTAAGAGTTACCGTCATCCCCCACCTGACGGCATTATTTAGAAGATTTACAAGCCTCTCGGTTTTAAATCTGTCCGACATCCCTCCCACAATATTCAGGGCGGTGGAAATCAGCACGCCGGGAATAAGAACACTTTCTATAACAAATACGGCTACCTCAATCATAGACAAAAGTGCAGGCTCTAAGGCAGCCGCCGATATTACCGCTCCGCTTGTCATCAACACAGTTATCATCACAGGCACAAGAACACGCATAAAAAATGCAATACTGTCAACTGCTTTGGCTGCACACTCTACTGCTTCAAAAAAAGCGGTAGCGGCAATACCTGCAATGACCACATAGCAGACGAAAAACGCACATTCTGAGACAGAATCTTCTCCAAATCCTGATTTCATCTCACTAAGATAAGATGACATAACCGACATAGCCAGAATAATTGCCATAAGCTTAAGCCCTGTATAAATCTCACCAAGCAAGAGTTTAAGAACAAGATTTATCGTTTCTCTTCCATCCACGGGAAGATTTCCTGAATTTAAATCCTTCAGGATTTTTCCTGTATCAAAATCTCTGGCAATGCCTAAAAACCCTTCCTCGTCTCCGGCTCCGGACATTCCCTCTTTGAATATATCACCGTAAAGTTCTGCGTATTCGTCAAGAATTTGTTTTGAGTCAAACTCGTTCTCTGCATAGACAGGAATATCGCAAATTACCCACAGCAGAACAATCAGGACCATAACCATCAACACCGCTTTTTTCATCTGTGCAACCTCGTGTTTCTCTAAAAGTTTGTTATACGACTGACAAGGGAGAGGAGGCTATACACAATCGGCATCGAAAGGGTGAGTATAATAATTTTGCCGCCAAGCTCTATTTTGCCGGCTATGGCACCTTCACCCGAATCCCGGCTTATATCTGCGGCAAACTGACAAATATAGGCAACCCCTGTTATTTTAAGAACTATTTTCATATATTCAGGCTCTATCCCTGCCCTCTTTGCAATGTCTTCAACCATTTCAAGCACTACTTTCAGATGCTCTGTACAGGCACCGATTATCAGCACCGACGCAAGAACAGGTATAGCTATTGCAAGCTCAGGCTTATATTGCCTGAGCAGTTGAGACAAAACAACTCCTGCCATTGCTATTCCAACAATTTTGTATATTAACATATCTAAAGTCCGAAAAGTGACTTTATGGTATCAAATAAAGCACTTATCTCCTGTAACACAACAAGCAGAACCACCACAAGGCCTGCAATAGTTGTCATCATTGCCTGATCCTCTCTCCCTGCCCTCACAAGAAGCATATTGAGCACCGCAACCAGAATTCCGATTGCCGCCACCTTGAAAATCAATTCAACTCCGTCCATATTTCCTCCCAGCCTGACAGCCGTCATCTAAATCTGCCTAAAACAATATCAGTGCGACAAGCATTCCGCCCAGAAGTCCCATTCCCTTGCGAAGCTTGACCTTCTGCGCACAATCCCCCTCCGCCTCTCTTTGAGCAAGGCAAAGCCGTGCCTTGGCAATGCCTACATTGTTCATTTCATATTCTGCATCCCCAAGCCCAATACCTTTGGCAAACTCTGTTAAAATCTCTATATCCTCATGTGTTATGCAGAGAGAATTTCTGTTACTCAATATTGCACGCTCCAGTGCTGCAGAGGGCGATAATCCATCCTTTGATATGCCCTCGGCGGCAACAGAAAAAATCTGACCGACTATATTGTTGTGACCCGATGCCGCCATAGAGAGCGCATTTGCAACGGGCATTTTTAAAAAATCAATATTAAATCCTATTTGGGTGATTATAGTTTGTAACTGTTCTATCTGCCGCACCCTGACAATAAGACGCATGGCAAAAAGCATTCCGATATAGCCACCGCCAAGTATAACCACCCCTGCAGCAACAACCCTTAAAGATACCATCAAAGCTCAACCACTTTGGTGTATGTAACTGAATCAGGAGTTGAAAAATCACGCTTTAAAAGTACCGCCTGAGAAAATATTTTATCCTTAAAAAGCGGCAACAAAACGTTTCGTCTCATTACTTCCTCCACCCCTCCTCCGTGGGTTGTGGCTATAATTGACACCCCTGTGCCCGATGCAAGTCTCAGGGCTTGCACATCTGCCTCCGAGGCTATTTCGTCGCTTATTATAACCTCGGGTGACATAGTGCGAAGCAGCATCTCTATTGCCTCTGCCTTTGGTGCCCCGTCTATTATATCCGTCTGTGCCCCGACAAGGTTTGATGCTTTGCCGCAATGCATAGATGCAAGCTCCCCTCTGTCATCGGCAACGGCACACCGAAACCCTCTGTTTGACACCTGCCTTACTATATCCCGAAGCAGAGTAGTTTTTCCCATTCTCGGCGGAGAAATTATCAGAGTGGGCACAACCTGCCCCTCTTTTATAATATCGTCAATTATACCGTCAGAGAGTCCTATTATCTCCCGGGCAACACGAAAGTTTAAAGAACTTATCTCCCGAAAGGTTTTTATTTTTCCGCCCTCTGTGACCGCCTTTCCGCAAACACCAACACGGTGACCGCCTTTAATGGTAATAAACCCCTGACGAAGCTCCTCAAGATGGGCATAAACCGAATTTTCGCAGATTGCAGCAAAGGCTGTCTGAACTTCTTCGGATGAAGTCTTATAAGCATCACTTTCATGGTTTGATATTCCTCCCGTCGGTGTTACAAAGCAACTCTCCCCCCATACACTGATTGTCAGGGGGCAATTAGCCCTCAATCGAATTTCTTCAATATCAATTGAAGTTCTTGTAATCAACTCCGCCATAATAACTGCAATTTTTTGCGGAAGATATGAAAGCACCTCGGAAATCCTTTGTTTGTCTGCCATAATTTTCTTCCTTTCATAAGTCGTTTGTCTTACCTGTAAATATTGATATGATGCTTTGTCCCATTTTAGAACAAAAAATATTGCGTACTCGGGAGGAGCAAACCCCTCCCTCGCAACGGTTTACATAATATTCGTCCTTTCCCCTCACATCTTAAAAACCTGCGAAAATACGCCCTTTTTCTCTGCTGATTTTCCGCGAAACTTGCGGTTGATTATGACTTGAAAAACCTTGTCCCATATGGCAAAATATTGATAAGCAATCGATTGTCAATTTTGATACTTCAAGGGAGATGGAACAATGTCAACAAGCTATCTGCTAAAGACAGAATCAGGAGGTTCAGTAACAGTAAGCTTCTCTGTTACACAGAACAACAACGCAGAAAAACCATACGGAATTTGTGCAATTCTTAAAGGGGACGACGGCAAATCAGACAAGGCTTATGCTGATTGCAGATTTATTACATACGACGAGGCACAAAAAACGATTGAACTATTATGCAAGCATCAGGTTACTCCATGTACATTATGTGACATTCTATAGTTTACTCCTATTCCATTAAAGCAGGGTCCACCGGACGGTGGGCTCTGCTTTTTTCTCTTTTTGTTTATACACCGGTGCAATTAAAATTTGCTATACAGAACGACTTTTTTCTATTATATTTGTTGATTTGCACAATATTGAAGAAATTTTTGTAAAAACTATGGATTTTTATAATTTTATATGATAGAATAAGCTTTGAACGAGTTATCAGAGAGGATAGGTCTGGGTATGGAAAAACTGAGCGAGGTTAAACTTTATACAGACGGCGCCTGCAGCGGCAACCCCGGTCCCGGCGGATGGGGTGCGATTTTACGTTGTGGCGAATACGAAAAAGTCCTCTCCGGCGGCGAGGCAGAAACAACCAACAACCGTATGGAGCTTATGGCGGTGATTCGTGGACTTGAAGCCCTGAACAGACGTTGCAGGGTTACCATATACAGTGATTCTAAATACTTTGTCGATGGCATTGACAAGGGATGGGCAAAATCCTGGCAGAAAAACGGATGGAAAAAGAGCGATAAGTCTCTTGCCAAAAATCCCGATTTGTGGGAGAGGCTTCTTTCACTTCTTGATTGCCACGAGACCAGACTTGTATGGCTTAAGGGTCACGCAGGGCATCCTGAAAATGAGCGATGCGATGCGATGGCGGTTGCAGAGTCTCAGAAGTTTAAAGATTAAAAATATTTACAGAACATCTACTTTTCATAGATTGCTGCTGTAACATAAAGAAAGTAAGAAAGGTAGGAACACTATGACAAAACGTATTTACGTAGACAATGCCGCAACCACCAAGGTTGCACGCGAGGTTTTGGATGCGATGCTTCCGTATTATACCGAGTATTTCGGCAATCCGTCAAGCATCTACGCCGAGGGCAGAGCAGTAAAAACCGCCGTAGAGGCGGCAAGAGAACAGGTGGCAAAAGCCATCGGTGCAGACCCAAAAGAGATTTACTTTACAGGGTCGGGCAGCGAAGCTGACAACTGGGCTATCCGCTCAGCGGCTATGACTCTTAAAAACAAGGGTAACCACATAATTACCTCCGCAGTTGAGCACCACGCGGTGCTTCACACCTGTCAGGATTTAGAAAAGCAGGGTTTTGAGGTTACTTATCTCCCTGTTGACGAATTTGGTATGGTTTCTGTTGAGGCTGTAAAGGCTGCCATAAAGGATACTACTATCCTTATTACCATTATGTTTGCCAACAACGAAATCGGCACAATAATGCCGATTGCAGAGATTGGCAAAATCGCAAAAGAGGCAGAGGTTGTCTTCCATACAGACGCCGTTCAGGCAATCGGTATGGTCCCCATAGATGTAAATGAAATGAATATAGATATGCTCTCTCTGACAGGACATAAATTCCACGGGCCCAAAGGCTCGGGGGCTTTGTATGTGAGAAAGGGTGTTAAACTTAAATCCTTTATCACAGGTGGCGCACAGGAGAGAATGCGCCGTGCCGGCACAGAGAATGTCGCAGGCATCGTAGGTCTTGGCAAGGCTATAGAGCTGGCAACTGCCAACATTGAAGAAAAGCAGAAAAAGCTGTCAACTCTTCGTGATACCTATATCAAAAAGATTTTAGAGACTGTGCCATACTCAAGGCTCAACGGTCACCCCACAGAGAGGCTCTGTGGCAACGCCAATATCTCTTTTGATTTTATCGAGGGCGAGGGCTTGCTCCTCTGCCTTGATATGAAGGGTATCTGCGCATCAAGTGGCAGCGCCTGCACATCAGGCTCTCTTGACCCGTCTCATGTTTTACTTTCAACAGGTCTTAAACACGAGCAGGCACACGGCTCTCTCAGGGTAACCTTTGGTGAGGATAACACATTAGAGGATGTTGACTATATTGTATCGACAATTGCCGAGATAGTAGAGAGACTTCGGATGATGTCTCCACTTTACGAAAACAAATAAGCATACGAGGTGATAATATGTATAGCGAAAAGGTAATGGACCACTTCAGCAACCCAAGAAATGTGGGCGAGATTGAAGATGCAAACGCCGTAGGTCAGGTAGGAAACCCACAATGTGGCGATATTATGAAGATTTATATGAAGATAAACGACGAGACACAAATCATCGAGGATGTAAAGTTTAAGACCTTTGGCTGCGGTGCGGCAATTGCCACAAGCAGTATGGCAACAGAGCTTGTAAAGGGCAAAACAGTTGACGAGGCTCTCGCCCTTACAAATCAGGCGGTTGCCGAGGCTCTTGACGGGCTTCCTCCTATCAAGATGCATTGCTCTAACCTTGCAGAAGAGGCAGTCCACGCAGCTATTGCCAACTACTACGAAGGCAAAGGTATGGACGCATCTGCCATAAAGAGCTGTGATGGTCAGTGCTGCGGTTGTCCCCACAGTCACGAGCATGGAATGGACGAAGACTAGTTACCGAAGGGATTTCTCTTATGAATAAAAGAGTTGTAATCGGAATGTCCGGCGGTGTTGACAGCAGCGTGGCAGCTGCCGTCTTAAAAGAACAGGGCTATGATGTCATCGGCGTTACAATGCGTCTTTGGGATGGCGAAAATATAAATGAAACCGTGACAGAGAGCACTTGTTGCTCTCTGTCTGCAGTTGAAGACGCAAGACGAGTTGCCGATAAACTTGGCATTGACTATCATTTCCTTGACTTCCGCAGGGAATTTTCCGAATATGTGATTGATTACTTTACAAATGAATATATAAACGGCAGAACTCCCAATCCGTGCATTGCCTGCAATAAATTCCTCAAATTTGACGCAATGGCAAAAAAAGCCGGACTTTTGGGCGCCGACTTTATTGCCACAGGCCACTACGCAAGGGTTGAGTATGATGAAAAATCAGGGCGTTATCTTCTAAAGAGTGCCGACAACGCAAAGGATCAGACCTATGCTCTGTATAATCTGACACAGGAACAGTTGTCAAAACTTCTTCTTCCCCTTGGCAACTTTGCAAGCAAGGACGAGGTTCGCGCTTACGCTGACAGAATAGGTCTCGTAACCGCAAATAAGCCTGACAGTCAGGAGATTTGCTTTATTCCCGATAACGATTATGCCTCATTTATCAAACGCCGCATTGGAGCTCTTCCGCCAGAGGGGGACTTCGTTGACCAGAGTGGAAACATTCTCGGTCGGCACAGGGGCATTGTCAACTACACAGTGGGGCAGCGCAAGGGGCTTGGCATTGCCTTTGGCAAGCCTATGTTCGTCACCCGTATAGATGCAGAAAACAATCAGGTTGTCCTTGGCGAACAAGGGACCGAGTTTTCTCTCAGTCTCTACGGCAAAAACCCCAACTTTATCCCCTTTGACACCATCACAGAGCCGATTCGGGCAACGGCAAAAGTGCGTTACAGTGCAAAGCCTGCCCCCTGTACCATTTCTGTGGACAGTGAGAGAATAAAGGTGGATTTTGATGAGCCCCAAAGAGCCATCACCCCCGGACAAGCAGTAGTATTTTATGACGGAAATATTGTTATCGGTGGTGCTACTATAATTTAATTCAGGAAAAAGAGTGTTATGAAAAATTTTATAGATATAAGACGAAAAATCTTACAAAAAGAATACAAAAACCTTAACTCAAAACAAAGAGAAGCGGTATTTCATACAGAGGGGCCTCTTCTTGTGCTCGCAGGGGCAGGTTCGGGCAAGACAACGGTTATAATCAACAAAATTTATCATTTGATTAAATATGGTTCTTCCTACGAGAGTGAAGCTATGCCCCAAAACCTTACCAATCAGGATATCGAGGTGCTCAGCTGGTATGCAGACGATATTATTGATGTTTTGCCCCCTCATCTTGATGATGCACTTATCGAAAACCCGGTAAACCCATGGCAGATACTTGCAATTACATTTACCAACAAAGCAGCAGGCGAGCTGAAAAGCCGTCTTGCGGCAAAGCTTGGTGATTGCGCAAACGACATAGCCGCAGGAACTTTTCATTCATCCTGTGTCAAGTTTCTGCGCAGGGATATAGATAAAATCGGCTATGAGAAAAACTTTACCATATACGACTCTGCTGACCAGCAGACGGTGATAAAGGCGTGCCTTAAGGAGCTTTCCCTTGATGACAAAAAATACGCACCAAGAGCGGTCCTCAGCCAAATCAGCAACGCAAAGGACGCATTGATTACTACTGCTGAATTTGAAAAACAGAGCAGGGCGGACTTCTATCTCTCTAAGGTTGCTGACATTTATACCCTGTATCAGAAAAAACTGAAAGCAAACAATGCTCTTGACTTTGATGATTTGATTGTCAAAACCGTAGAGCTTTTTGAAGAATACCCCGATGTTTTGGAATATTATCAAAACAAATTCAAATACATTTTAGTTGACGAGTACCAGGATACAAACCACGCACAATACAGGCTTGTAAGTCTTCTTGCCGCAAAGCACAGAAATCTGTGCGTGGTTGGCGATGATGACCAGAGCATTTATAAATTCCGTGGGGCAGACATACGCAACATTCTGGACTTTGAAAAGGAGTTTACCGATTGTCGCTCCATAAAGCTTGAGGAGAATTATCGCTCTACACAAAATATATTGGATGCGGCAAACAATGTAATTTCAAACAACGAGGGCAGAAAGGGCAAAAACCTCTGGACATCCAACGGCTCGGGAGACAAGGTTCAGGTTTTCATTGCATCTACCGAACATTCTGAGGCTCAATACATAGCCGAAAAGATTGCGGAAAACGGCGGCTCTTTCAGTGACACTGTTGTTCTCTATCGTATGAACGCTATGTCCCGTGTGGTGGAGGATATGCTTCTTCGTTCTGCTATCCCCTACCGGGTTCTTGGCGGTCTGCGGTTCTATGACAGAAAAGAAATTAAGGATATTACTTCTTATTTAAGACTTATACAGAATTATGGTGACGATGTTGCCCTTAAGCGTGTGATTAACGAGCCAAAACGGGGCATCGGTGCCACCACTGTTGACAAAGCGGCTGCAATTGCGGCAGAGAACGGCATTAGCATCTTTAACGTATGCCAGAGATCTGACGAGTTTCCGGATGCGCTTTCCTCCAAGGCGGCAGGAAACCTCAACAGTTTTGCCGCATTGATTGAAGACCTGCACAAAGAACTTGACGAAGGAATGGGGCTTGAACTTTTTGTTCGCACAGTAATGGAGAGGAGCGGAATGATTGCTGCCCTCAAGGCAGAAAAAACTGTCGAAAACCAGACAAGACTTGAAAACCTTGAAGAGTTTATCTCTATGGTACAGGAGGCTGTAAATTCCGACGCCGCCCTGACTCTTGATACACTTTTAGAGGATATTTCTCTTGTATCTGATATTGATAACTATGACGAGGCTCAGGATACTGTTACCCTTATGACACTCCACAGTGCCAAGGGTCTTGAGTTCCCCAATGTATTTCTTATCGGTGCAGAAGAGGGCATCTTCCCATCGACCCGTTCCTTTGGCGATAACGAAGAAATCGAGGAAGAGCGCAGACTTTGCTATGTTGGTATAACAAGGGCAAAGTCACGCCTTTATATAACAAGGGCAAAGAGCCGAACTCTCTTTGGCAGAACTGCTTACAATCCGCCGTCAAGGTTTTTGGACGAAATTCCGTCCGACCTTGCAGAGTTCACCGCAGAAAAGCCTGCAAAAACGTATGTTTCGGGTGGCGAGAGCCTGTACTCGTCATCATCGAGTTCACAAAAGAGCGCTTTGCTTGATGGTTTGTCTACCAAAAAGACAGACAACACTCCCGCTCTTGACTACTCGGTTGGTGACAAGGTAAAGCACCGCAAGTTTGGCATCGGAACAGTAATCGGCGCCCAGAGTATGGGCAAGGATATGCTGCTTAAAATCAGCTTTTCCGAGGGCGAAAAGAATCTTCTTGCCGCATACGCACCGATTGAAAAAATCTGAAAGAGGTAGATTTTTATGTATAATAAGTTTGCCGACATATATGACAGACTTCAGGATATGGATTATGGCTCCTTTGCAGACTATTACGAAAAACTATTCAAGCTTAATAATATTAATCCAAAGCTAATGCTTGATTTGGGGTGTGGCACAGGCAATATTACCATTCCTATGGCAAAGAGGGGCTATGATATGATTGGAGTTGACCTCTCGTCTGAGATGCTGGATATCGCCTCTGCCAAGGCAAGAGAGCAGGAGACAGACATCCTTTTTCTTAACCAGGATATGACCGAGTTTGAGTTATATGGCACGGTTGATGCGGCAATTTGTACCCTCGATGGTGTCAACTATCTTACAGAAGATGGGGCTCTTGACAAGCTTTTTGCACTGATACATAACTACTTAAATCCAAACGGCATTTTTATATTTGACATAAACACCGAGTATAAGTTAAAAACCATCCTTGCCAATAACACCTTTGTCTATGACGAGGATGATGTCTACTTTATATGGAACAACTCCTACGACGAGAATGATAAAATCTGCTACTTTGATTTAGATTTCTTCACCAAAACAGAGGGCGACCTCTACGAGCGCCACAGCGAGTATCAGGAAGAGAGAGCATACTCCATAGAGGAAATCAAAGCAAGCGCAAAGAAAAATTCCCTCAATGTGGTTGGAATATATAACGATCGGAGTTTTGATGCACCAAACGATACATCAGAGAGAATATTTTTTGTAATTAAAAAATAAATAATATACATATATAATGAAAGG
>JAZNCD010000028.1:0-9249 GCA_045587365.1 Clostridia bacterium | reverse complement strand
TTATTCGAATACTAACGTTTTGTAAAGTTCGCTAAAACTTTTGGAATTGACAAGGTCCTAAAACCTTGTGCAATTGTCGTAACAGTTTGTCCTAAAGACAAATCCGTTACCGCTTCCTCACTGTTTACTTTTCAAACATCACGTCGGAACTCGCCTTTTCGCTCGGTTTGCCTTTCGCAAACCCTCGCCTTTATCGGCGGTTCCTCCTCTTCCCACAAAAGCAAGCTTTTGCGGGAGCCCTGTTTGCATCCTGCGACGCTCCGAGGGTCCATTTTTATTTCTCTCTCTTGGAGTGAGAGACTTGATTAGTATATCACGTTCGGAAGCTTTTGTCAACCTTTTTTTTAAAGTTTTTTAAAAGAATTTTCCGTTTGTGATTGCGAGTCTCCTTGACACGCGACTTGACCATTATAACACCCTATATTACAAATGTCAACACTTTTTTTAATAAAATTTTGCACAAAAGGAAACGGAAACTTTAACGGTTTTTCTGTGCATATTTTCAGAGCATAATTACAGGTCGCTTTTTTGCTCTTTCTGAGAAAAATAATTGGTTATTCCCATACATACTCCAAAAGCAAGTTTTGACTGATAATCGTCGGATTTTAGCTTTTCTAACTCCCCGGGATTTGATAAAAATCCACACTCTATAATTATTGATGGAATTTTTACTTCATTTAGTATATATATGCTTCCGTCACTTTTCTTTGCCGCTCTTGTGTTACCGTCGTTCATAGTGTCTTTGACTGTCGCCTGTACAATTTCCCCCAAGGCTTTGCTTTCTTCAGAGCCATGGGCGAAAAACACCTGTGCCCCCCAATACTTCGATTGCGGAAACTTATTCATATGCACACTTACAAACACATCAGCACTACTCTCTTCTGCCATTGCTTTTCTGCGTTTTAGGTCAGATGCTTTTGCAGAGCCGCCGCTGCGATTTTTGTCCGCGGTGGACACATCCTCTTCTCTTGTCATAACCACTGTACCGCCATTTTCCTCTATAAAGGCCTTAAGTTTTTTTGCAACACTCAGATTTATATCCTTTTCCAAAACCCCGTCCACAGACGCTCCCGCGTCAAAGCCACCGTGGCCCGGGTCTACAAGAATAATTTTGTCTGATAATGCCCCCGGAGAGCCGACAGCCTCTACGTCGGTCTTTGCCTCTTTTACTGCAAATACAAGCAAAAGTAATGACGCCATCAGTAAAATCAAAAATCCGCATATAATTGTATTCTTTTTTATTGATATAAACAAAATCATCACCCCAATCATTCTATGAGGTGATGATATGAATTATAACAACATCCCCTGAAATCCTTTTGGATTTCAGGGGATGTTGTTAAATATTTTCTATTATTTCCATACTTCTTTTAGCGAAAGCTTCCGCCTTTTCTTTCTTATCCTTTATTCGTACGCCTAAATCTTCCATTATGCCAAAGTTTACATTCATTGGCTGAAAGTTAACTACGCTCTCGTTTGATACATAAACAGAGAGCGCTCCAATGGCTGTTTTTGCATCAAGAGTCAGTTCTTCTTTTCCCATTGCAGAAAGGGCAGCGTTGCGTCCCGCAATCAAGCCTGATGCAGCGGACTCGACATATCCCTCTACACCTGTAATCTGACCTGCAAAGTACACCTTTGGAAGCTTTCTCATTCTATATGTCTTATCAAGAAGCAGAGGTGAATTTATATAAGTGTTTCTGTGCATAACACCATAGCGGACGAACTCGGCATTTTCAAGCCCGGGTATCATAGAAAACACACGCTTTTGTTCACCGAACTTTAAATGAGTCTGAAAACCTACTATATTATATAGACTGCCCTCTGAATTGTCACGCCGCAGCTGAACAATCGCGTAGGGTCTTGAATTATCTCTCGGGTCGGTAAGTCCAACAGGCTTCAGGGGACCAAAGCGCATTGTATCCTCGCCCCTTGATGCCATAATCTCAATGGGCATACACCCCTCGAAAACCTTAGGGTTATCAACCCCTTCATGAACAGGCGCCGCCTCTGCCGAAACAAGCTCCCTCCAGAAGCTTATATACTCCTCCTTGTTCATAGGGCAATTGATGTAGTCCGCTCCGCCCTTGCCATAGCGCGCGGCGCAAAAAGCCTTTGTCATATCAATACTTTCTGCCGTCACGATTGGGGCTGCCGCATCAAAAAAGTGTAGATAATCGCTACCTGTAAGTTTTTGAATTTCCTCAGTTATTTTGTCTGACGCAAGGGGGCCTGCCGCAACAACTGTATATTCGTCGGGGTTGATTTCAGATACTTCTCCATAGACAACCTCTATATTTGGATGAGAGGTTATCCTGTCTGTCACCATCTGCGAAAACCCGTCCCTGTCTACTGCCAATGCACCTCCTGCCGGAACTTTGGTTGCATCTGCACACTGCATAATCAAAGAATTTAACTTTCGCATTTCTTCTTTTAGAAGACCTACTGCATTATGAATCCCGTCCGCTCTGAGCGAGTTGCTGCAGACAAGCTCGGCAAAGTTGTCACTTTTGTGGGCGGCAGATTTTTTATCAGGCTTCATTTC
The DNA here is from genome assembly GCA_045587365.1 of Clostridia bacterium. Lineage (GTDB taxonomy): Bacteria > Bacillota > Clostridia > Monoglobales > Monoglobaceae > UMGS1820. The sequence goes on along the minus strand of JAZNCD010000028.1, from coordinate 6,704 downwards.
GCAAAGGATTACCTTTGCACCCATTTCTGCCGCCTGCCACGCTGCCTCGCATCCTGCAAGACCTGCACCGATTATTTTTATCGTCATAGTTATCATTCCTTTTAATAATCCCTCAATTTTTGCAAAGCAAAAATTGAGGGATTAATTACCATTATTTCTTGTCGGGCTTTTTCTCAAAGCCGCATTCTTCGTTAAAGCACTTATAGGTAAGCGGTCCTCTGCCACGGAAAGCACGAACTTTCATAAGTGAGCTTCCGCAATCAGGGCACTTCTCGTTGGTCGGCTCGTTCCACGAAATAAAGTCGCAATCAGGAGCCTTGTCACAGGTGTAGAACACTACACCTTTTCTGGATTTGCGAACTATTACATCTCCGCCACACTTGGGGCACTTTGCATCTAAATTCTCTACAATTGCCTTGGTGTTACGACACTCCGGAAAGCCCGGACAAGCCAAAAACTTTCCAAATCTGCCCTGCTTATAAACCATTTGTCTTCCGCACTTATCGCAGACAACATCCGAGACTTCATCCTTGATTTCTATGCTGCCAACCTTCTCCTCGGCTTCATCAAGCGTCTTTTTAAACGGGCCATAGAATTCTCTTATTGCATTCTTCCACTCTATATCACCGCTTGCAACATCTTCTATCTCGTCCTCCATATTTGCAGTAAACTCCACATCTACAATGTCCGAGAAGTTTTCTTTCATAATATCTGTTACCACAAAGCCAAGCTCGGTTGGATAGATAGATTTGCCGTCCCTTGCCACGTAACCTCTTGCGCTGATTGTTGCGATAGTCGGAGCATAGGTACTCGGTCTGCCTATACCGTCTTCCTCCATAACCTTTACAAGTGTCGCCTCGGTATATCTTGGTGGCGGCTGTGTAAAATGTTGTTCAGGCTCGATATTGCCAAGAAGCAGCGATTGACCCTCTTCAAGTGCAGGCAGCTTGGAGGTTTTTTCTTCTTCCTCGTCCTTGCCCTCCACATAAAGGGTGGTAAAGCCGGCAAACTTGACCTCGCTGCCTGTTGCACGCACAAGGTATTTGTCGCCAACGATATCCGCTGTAATCATATCAACAACTGCATCTGACATCTGGCTTGCCATAAATCTCAACCATATCAGTCTGTATAATTTATAAAGGTCACTCTTGAGCTTATCCTTAAGCTTCTCGGGTGAATTCTCTGCAAAGGTTGGTCTTATTGCCTCGTGAGCATCCTGTGCACTCTTTTTCGCACGATACAGCTTTGGAGTCTTTGGTAAATAGATATCACCATAAGTCTTTGAAATATAATCTCTTGCCTCGCTCTGTGCAACTGCAGAAATTCTCAGCGAGTCTGTTCTCATATAGGTTATATAACCCATCTCGTAAAGCTGCTGTGCCGCAATCATTGTACGACGCGAGGTAAAGTTCAGCTTTCTTGAAGCTTCCTGTTGAAGTGTGCTTGTTGTAAATGGCGGCGCACTCTTGCGTTTTGTTTCCCTTCGGGTAACGCCGCTTACTCTGTAATCTGCAACCTTTAGCTCCTCTACAATTTTCATTGTCTTTTCTTCATCACCAAGGCTAATCTTTTTACCCTCGGCAGTACCAAAGAATTTTGCCTTAAATGGCAGCTTGCCCTTTTCATTGGTAAGCTTTAAATCTATGCTCCAGTATTCCTTCGGGTCAAAGGCTTCTATTTCGCGTTCTCTGTCAACGATAAGTCTTACAACAACCGACTGAACTCTGCCTGCACTAAGACCTTTTTTTACCTTCTTCCAAAGAAGAGGGCTGATTTTGTAACCTACAATTCTGTCAAGCACACGACGCATCTGTTGTGCATCAACCAAATCCATATCTATGGGGCGCGCTTGTTTTATGGCTTCGCGCACTACATCCTTTGTTACTTCATTAAATGTAATACGACAATCACTCGAAGGGTCAATGCCTAGCACATTTGCCAGATGCCATGATATTGCCTCACCTTCGCGGTCAGGGTCAGTTGCCAGATATACTCTGTCTGCCGCTTTTGCCTTCTTTTTCAGTTTGGCAATAAGGTCACCCTTACCTCTTATAGTGATGTACTTGGGCTCGAAATCATTTTCAATCTCCACGCCCATAGCACTTCTTGGCAAATCACGAACATGGCCCATTGTAGCCTCTACATCATAGGCGCTGCCCAAATATTTTTTTACAGACTCCACCTTGGTAGGGGACTCCACTATAACCAGCTTACGCTTTGCAGCTTTGCGTTTACTCGCCTTTTGCTCAGCCATAAACCTAACCTCCTGATTTATCTATTTGTATTAAATGTAGAGAACGACCTATGTGCCGTTCCGCTTCGGGATATCGAAACGCCGATCCCTGCAACAGTTCGAATTATTTGCGTGGTTTAAAGGCATACATCGCTATCCCTGCCGCTACTGCAGCGTTTAAGGATTCTACCTTGCCACACATATCTATTCGCACCGAAACATCCGAAATTTCAATAACTTCTTTCGATACTCCGTCGGCTTCGCTGCCGATTACAATTGCCCTCTTGCCCGAAACTCCGGCTTCTTCAAGGGGTACCGAGTTATATAAAGCAGTTGCCACAACAGTAAATCCCTCTTCTTTTAATTGCTCAATGCTCTCAGGCGAAATGCTTACAAACTTCATCCGAAAGAGCGAGCCCATAGCAGAGCGTACAACCTTGGGATTGTACACATCCACGCAACCGCCACACAGACATATAAGTTCAATTCCTGCCGCTTCTGCGGTCCTGATAATTGTGCCCATATTACCCGGCTCTGATACTCCATCTAGAATTAATATATATGAAAGTTTTGAATAATCAACCCTCATATCCTTCGGCATCTCTATTACTGCACCGATTCCCTGTGGAGTTTCTGTATCACATATTTCCTTAAAAAATCTGTCTTCTGTAATATATACAATTTTCCCGTCTCTGTCAAGACCATTTATATAATCTGTGTTCTTTTCACAGAAATTTTCCGATACAATTATATAGCGAACACTCTCGGGCACAGAAACGAGCGCCTCGCCAATAAGACGCGCGCCCTCTGCAAAATATAGTCCGCTGTCTGTTCTTCCCTTTTTGCGGCGAAGAAAGCGAACAAGCTTTAAAATTTTATTATCACGACTTGTAATCTTGTTTATCATCTGAGTCACTCCTGCTGCCGGATATTCCTTTTATCTTTAAATCAACGGTTTTAAGTATCAAATACATTATCATTATCTGAATTGGCAGCATAACAATATTTTTAATAAGTCTTCCCGGCAGGATGCCTGCCATGCCGCCCCCTACCACAGGAGCAAGAGCGACAGAGTTGAGAACAATGTTTATCACACACACAACAATAAACTGTGCAGAAATAACCCTCAAAACTGTTACCTTTCTTTTATAGAAAAAGGTCGAATATATAATTCCCATCATTCCTGCGTTTAATGTAAGTGCAATAATCAAACCACCCGTCGGTTTTATCATAAGGCTTACCACATCCTGAAGCATCCCCATAGCGCAACCGACAAGAGGGCCATATAGCATAGATGCAACAGGCACGGTCACAAACCCAAAACCAATCCTTACAGACTCGCTTATCGGAAGTGTAAACTGCCCGAGAACTGCGTTTATTGCAATCAACATCGCGCATATCGCAAGGGTCTGCGGTTTTTTTATAATCTGTGCAGACTCTCTGCCATACCATACTGTACACACTGTAACCAATGCTAAAAAGACAATTGCAACTAAGCCTGTGCTTACCCAAAAATTCGAAAAAATGTTCAAAAACCCCGTTATTGGCTTTATCAATTCCGAAAAAACGTTGATATCTCTTGTAATAATGTCTTGCATAAAAAATACCTCCATTTCATCAAAGTTGTGCATAACACTGTCAGCACACCAAAAGAGGTATTCGTTGTGCATATCAGCGGGATGCGATACCCACACCGCGGCAAATCGCTCTTCGTCCGTCTGCCAACTCCCTGTGCAGACAGCACTTTTGATTAAATTAATCAACGCGTGGGTACCTACTCTGAATGTTTTATTGTTGATACGACACAAAAGCTTCTTCGGGATTTACGAAGAAGCTTTAAAGTCAAAAACTATTTAACCTGATCAACAAGGCTCTTGAATGCCTCGGGGTCAGAAACGGCGATTTCAGCGAGCATCTTTCTGTTGATTTCGATACCCTTGTTCTTAAGGCCGTTCATAAATTTGCTGTAGCTGATACCATTCATACGAGCAGCAGCATTGATACGAGCAATCCAGAGCTGTCTGAACTCTCTCTTCTTTGCCTTTCTGTCTCTGTATGCATAAGTCAGCGACTTCATAACTGCCTGATTTGCAGTTCTAAAAAGCTTGCTCTTTGCGCCTCTGTAGCCTTTTGCAAGCTTTAAAATTTTCTTATGTCTTGCGCGTGTTTTCATAGCGCCTTTTACTCTAGCCATTTTAAAAGCTCCTCTCTAAATTTCTAATCGTAAATTTAAGTCACTGTGACTTATTTGTAAGGCATCATGCTCTTGATTGTTGCCTCGTTTGCAGCTGAAAGGTATCCGCCCTTTCTGAGCTGTCTTTTTCTCTTTGTGGTCTTCTTATTAAGAATGTGGCTTCTGAACGCTTTAGCTCTCTTTACTTTACCGCTCTTGGTAATACCAAAACGCTTAGCTGCTCCTCTGTGAGTTTTAATTTTAGGCATAATATTCTCTCCTTCCATTCATATTACTGAATTTTAACCTTTTGGATATTTAATTAATTAACCCTTTTTGGGTGACAGAACCATTGCCATGTTTCTGCCCTCCATCTTAATGTCCTTGTCAGACATACCAACCTCGGATGCACCGTCGCGGAAACGAACAAGTATATCCTTACCGATTGAGCTGTGAGTAATCTCGCGTCCGCGGAAACGAACCGAAACCTTTACCTTGTCGCCTGACTTTAAAAATTTGATTGCCTGATTAAGCTTTGTGTTAAAATCGTGGTCATCAATGTTGGGGGTAAGACGAACTTCCTTTACATTGCTTACCTTTTGATTTTTACGGTTTTCTTTTTCTCGCTTTGCAAGCTCAAACTTATGCTTTCCGTAGTCCATAATTCTACATACGGGTGGCTTAGCCTGAGGTGCAATCATAACCAGATCAAGATTCTTCTCGTCGGCAAGCTTTTGTGCCTCGCTTGATGATAAGATGCCAAGCTGCTCACCCTCTGCGCCGATTAAACGAATCTCTTTTTCTCTGATTTCCTCGTTAATCATTAAATCCTGCTTTGCTATTTCAAAACACCTCCAAAAAGTCTTTGACCGAAATAGTTCGCCTGCAGAAATCACAGTATTTTCTGCAATAAAAAATTGCGGTCACAAAAGTAGCCGCAATTATTCTGAGTTATTCAAAATCAACTTCCCTTTTGCCGTAGGCTGAGGGGAGAAGCGGCAAGCTTCTGCTTTACCTGAGTATAATATCACACTTCTCCCTCTTTGTCAACACTTTTTTGGCAAAATTTTTAAAACCTGATTTTCGGGCGAATGTGAGCATCCGCCACTACGATGTTACACACATTTACGTATTCGTAGGGGCAGGGTGCCATCCCCGCCCGCACATTAAAATAATATGTCCGAAATCAATCATTTTCCTTATCATTAATGGCATACACGCCGAGGTTGCGTCGGCTTTTCGGCATCTCTGCCCGACGATTGTATACCTCTCCGCAGCTGCATTTTATTTTAAATGCAAAATTACTTATTGCGCCTTCCCCAACGCAGAGCAAAACAGAACTGCAGACAGGGCATACAAGGTTGCCGTCCCTTACATAAATCATTGCCGCTTCTTCTTTGTTTGTTTCTTCTGCGTTATGTTCCGCACTCACAAGACTACCACAATTACAGATACATGACAACCTGTATGCAACTGCATCCTTGTGGATAACTGCAATTTTCTCATTACAGTCATCGCAGTATATATTCCCGCTTTTATCAGTAAATATTTTATTCATAATTATTTTAAGACAATCCCTCAGTCACCTGCGATTACATGTCTCCGCTATCCGCTCCGGTCAGCGCAAAACAATTGCCACTGGCAATTTGCGCCCCTTTGCACAAGGGAGCCTAATAAAAGTACTTTACTTTATATTTCTTGTCTAAAGAAATTGGAATCGCCTGCAATGGAGGGATTTTTTACCTATTTTCGAAGAACTTCGTTATTTGACCTTACTGTTATCTATTGCATAATCCAGCAATATATTAATCAGTTCGTTTCTTGAGCGCTTAGTTTCCTCTGAAAGTTTATTCAATCTCGCAACGGTTTCTTCTTTTATTCTCACAGAAAATGTTTTATATCCGTCCTCGCCCTTTAAATTCTTTTTATTTATAATAAGTTTATCGTTCATAACACTTCACCTCACATATAGTATATTCCGAGAAAGCACATAAATATATGTTAGGTTCTAAAACATTATTTATAACATACGGGTAATAAAAAGGCTTCCCCTCAAGGGGAAACCTTTGGGCATATTCGCAGGGGCGGATATTATCTGCCCGTTTCCCCATCACACAATAAAAAATCGTCAAAGCCAAGCTTTGCCGATTTTTTATTTTAAATTTACGCGTTTTTCTTGGCAATTGCCGCTTTTGCTTTTTCTGCAATGGTCTTTGCGTCAAGGCCATACATCTCAAGAAGTGCCGCGGGCTTACCGCTCTTGCCATATACATCCTGTGTGCCGACTCTCTGCATCGG
>JAZNCD010000027.1:0-37709 GCA_045587365.1 Clostridia bacterium | reverse complement strand
AAAAACACCATAGACCATCTGGTCTATGGTGTTTAAATTTAAGCAATTATTTAACCATGCTTGCAACTTCGTCTGCAAAGTTGTCTTCTCTCTTTTCAAGACCTTCGCCTGTTTCGAAACGAACAAAGCTCTTAATCTTGATGTCTGCACCAACGCTCTTTGCAACAGACTCAACGTACTTAGCAACTGTCTCTTTGTCAGTAGCCTTTACATATTCCTGTTCGAGCAAGCAGATTTCTTTGAGTTCTTTTGCAAGACGACCTGTAATCATCTTCTCGATAATGTTATCAGGCTTAGATGCATTCTTAGGATCGTTCTTAAGCTGTGCGATAAGGATTTCCTTCTCGTGCTCTTTGTATTCTTCAGAAACATCTTCGCTTGAGAGGTACTTGGGGTTAAGAGCAGCAATCTGCATAGCAAGATTTCTGAGAGCTTCTCTAACCTCTTCGCAATCAGGAGCATCAGCTTCAACCAATACACCAATTTTACCTGCAGCGTGAATGTAATCTGTAACAACACCGCTTGTTTCAACTCTTGCAAAACGTCTGATGTTCATATTCTCACCGATTTTTGCAATCTTCTCTGTAAGCATATCGCCGATTGTAGCGTCGCCGCACTTTTCGTTCTTAAGAGCGTCAACATCTGCAGGATTTGCTTTTGCAACTGTCTCTGCTACTGCAGAAACAAAGTTCTGGAATTCTTCATTCTTTGCAACGAAGTCTGTTTCTGAGTTAACCTCAACCAAAACACCAACGTTGCCATCCATATATGCTTTAACAATACCCTCAGCCGCAATTCTGCCTGCCTTCTTAGCAGCAGTTGCAAGACCCTTTTCTCTTAAGAATTCAACAGCCTTGTCCATATCGCCATCAGTTTCTGTTAAAGCCTTTTTGCAGTCCATCATACCGCAGTTTGTCATTTCTCTGAGTGTTTTAACGTCCTGAGCTGTAAATGCCATTTTATATCAATCCTTTCTAAATTTCAATATTAAAAATTAGTCGTCGAGCATATCGAGAGTAACATCTTCCTCTACATCAGCTGCGGGTGCTTCTTCAGCAACAAGCTGTTCACCCTGACGGCCCTCAATGATTGCGTTACCGATAGTTGAAGCAATAAGCTTTACGGCACGAATAGCATCGTCGTTACCGGGGATAGGATAGTCTGCTTCCTCAGGATCACAGTTGGTATCAACAATAGCAATAACAGGGATACCGAGCTTGTGTGCCTCTGCAATAGCATTCTTTTCCTTTCTTGGGTCAACAACGAACATAGCAGCAGGAAGATCTTTCATTTCCTTAATACCACCGAGGAACTTCTCAAGCTTTTCGTGTTCAAGGTTGAGCTTGATAACTTCCTTTTTGGGAAGAAGGTTCATTGTTCCATCTTCAGCCATCTTCTCAAGCTGATAAAGACGCTCAATTCTTCTCTTGATTGTTTTAAAGTTTGTGAGCATACCGCCGAGCCATCTTGCATTTACGAAGTACATGCCTGTTCTTTCAGCTTCCTCGCGGATAGCATCCTGAGCCTGCTTCTTTGTACCAACAAAGAGAACGTTTCCACCCTCAGCTGCGATATCACGTACAAAGTAATATGCTTCCTCAATCTTCTTTACTGTCTTCTGAAGGTCAATGATATAGATACCATTTCTCTCGGTGAAGATATACTCCGCCATTTTAGGGTTCCAACGACGTGTCTGATGACCGAAGTGAACACCTGCCTCCAAAAGCTGTTTCATTTGAATTACTCCCATGATTTTACACCTCCATAGTTTTTTACCTCCGCCCAAGTCACTTCATATAAGTACCGTCATGGGTGTGCGGCAACTCTTATATAATCGTTGGACGTGTGTACTTTAAATTTTCTTTGAAAACCTAAAATCTCCAAAGACCATAATATTATATCACAGAAATATACATAATGCAAGTCTTTTTTTAAGTTTTTTATAAAAAAAAGAGACTGCCATGCAGTCTCTTAAAATCGACTAATATTCAAGTCCGTCAAACGGCTCAAAATCAACACCAATTGCTTTCATATAGTCGTCATAATAACCAAGGTCAGCAATTCCGGTGGTAGTCTTGTTGAGCACCGCTCTTGGCGCATCGTCCACCACGGCGGTAACTCCTGTAAAATATACAACCATTCCTGACGGATTTTCTGTACCGAACTGCTCAAGCCAATACTGACTTACATATTCGCCATACTCTGTGTCATCCGAAATAGATGTCTTTTTGGGTGTACAGAACGAAATCTGTGAATAATTTCCGTATACATCTCTTGTAAGGGATCTCAAATAGAAAAGTCCGGTTATTTCGTCACGCATTATTACTCCATAGGCTGCACATAATGTACTTGGCGGAGTTTCAATCATCTCGCTGATTAACACATCGTTTTTTTCTACATCCTTAGGTATAATAATAGCCGAACGATTTGGATTATCCCATGAAATCTGTGCATCAAAAGCCTCGGATATTGCACGAAGAGGTACATATGTTCTGTCATTATAAATCATAGCAGCAACATCAAGCTCAATACTTTCCGGTTGATTGTTTACTTCGCCATTAACAATCTTATATTTACCCATTACAGTATTGCCTATTTGCAGTGACAGAAGCGTGTCATAGCAAACAATCTGTACTCTTTTGTCCTCAGAGAACCAATACACAGTCGCATCAAGAGCCTCAGAAATTGCACGAAGAGGCATCATAGTACGCTCGTTTGCAATAAAAGGCTCATTACCCTCTTCAAACTCAAGCTTAGTTCCTATAACAACATTTGCATCGCCTGTAGCTGACACCGAAAAAGGTACAGCCAAAACAAGCAGACATATAATCATAATACCTGAAATCAGCCTTGCTGTATTTTTCATAATATTCATCCTCTCTGTGTAGTATAAATACATTATACAACAGAATTATTTTAATTGCAATAAGAATATTTAATACTTTTTGTAAAACTTCGTTCTCAAATTATTACTTATTTGCCTTCATATCCGTCCATAAATCCTGCATAAGCTGATTTGTTTCGGGTGATAAATTTCGGAAAATTTCTGTATTATTGCTAATATACTCATTATCAGGATATGAAATCTTGTTATTCTTTATTTCATCATCAAGCATTTCAAATGCTCCGCTATGGGGAGTAGAGTATCCGATATACTGTGCCGTCGACAGAGCCACCTGTGTTTCACACATAAAGTTTATATACATCTGGGCAGCTTCTTTTTGCATCGTTCCCTTTGGTATACACATTGCATCAACAAAAAGGTTTGTACCACTTTTAGGCACTACAAATCCAAGATGATCGTAATCCGCCATAAGTGTCATTGCATCACCTGCATAATATGGCGCAAGAACTGCCTCACCGGCACCCATTTTATCAAAAATTTCATCCATTACATACGCCTGAACAACGCTCTTTTGCTCGAGAAGTTTTTCATATGCAACTTTAAGTTCATCAGCATTCTCAGTGTTGAGAGAATACCCACTCAAAATTTCAGCTATGGCAAAGGCATCTCTTGGGTTGTCAAACATAAGTATTCTGTCTGTATACTCCTGATTCCATAAAATATCCCAATCAATTTCTGATTCATCGAGAGTTACTTCTTCTTTGTCATATATTATACCAACAGTTCCCCATGTATATGGAACGGAATATTTTGCCCCCTTATCATATTCAGGAGCCACAAAATCACCCATAATATACTTATAGTTTGGTATCTCATCTTTATTTAAAGGCTCAAGCATATCCTCGTCAATCATACGCGAAATCATATAATCAGACGGAATAACAACATCATAAGTCGCGGCACCCGCTTTTAGCTTTGCATACATTTCCTCATTTGTTGCGTAGGTACTGTAATTCACCTTTATACCTGTCAGCTTTGTAAACTCCTCATTGATATCGAGGGTTCCATCCTCGCCATCTGAGATATATTCACCCCAATTGTATACATTTATAGATATACCTGCATCTTTGAATCTCTGATAATATTCAGGATTTTCAACAGTTACGGTAGGCTCTGTGCTTCCTCCACCGCAGCCTGCCAAAACACTGCCAAGCAAGGCTGTCACAATTATAAGAGCTAATATTTTTGAAAATTTTATCATCTTACTCTCCCTTTCTCGTTGTCTGAGGCAAACTGTTTTTTCGATCAATAATATTTTTTATAACCAAAACAACAACCACAACAACAAAAATAATCGTAGATAAAGCGTTAATTTCAGGACTGATTTTTCTGCGGGTCATAGAATAAATTGTTATTGGCAGGGTCTGTGATGTCGGACCACTTGTAAAATAGCTTATTACAAAATCATCAAGCGAGAATGTAAACGCCATTAGAAAACCTGAAATTATACCCGGAAATATCTCGGGCAATACAACCTTAAAGAAAGACCTTATAGGTCCACAACCTAAATCCTGTGCAGCTTCATAAAGATGTGGCTGCATTTGTCTGAACTTTGGCATAACATTGAGCACAACATAAGGCACATCAAATGTTATATGAGCAATCAACAAGGTTATGAAACCAAATTCCAGATTCATTCTTGCCTTAAAAAATACAAAAAGCAACATTAGTGATACACCTGTTACAATTTCAGGGTTAATAATTGGAATATTTGTAACAGTCATAACCGCTGACTTTGACAGTTTTTTCATACGAACAATACCTATTGATGCAAGGGTTCCTATAACTGTTGAAATAACCGATGCACAGACTGCAATTACAATGGTATTCCAGAGCGATTTCAGTATAAGCTCGTTTTGAAATAATTTTATGTACCACTCAAGGGTAAAGCCTGTAAATACCGACCTGCTCTTTGTTGAGTTAAAGGAAAACACAATCAACACAAAAATCGGTATATATAAAAACATCAAAACAAGCGCCATATATGCTTTAGATAATTTTTTCATATTTCGTCCTCCTTACAGTAACACACGTTCGTCATCGGACGAGTCTATCTGGTTCATAAGAGCCATAATAACCAAAACAATTATCATCAGAACAAACGAAATTGCAGCACCTAGGTTTGGATTATAAGCAGTTCCAAGGAATTGCATTTCTATTAAGTCGCCTATCAGCAAGTTACCTCCGCCGCCAAGCATTCTTGAAATAATAAATGTGCTTATAGCAGGAACAAAAACCATGGTAATTCCTGACATAATTCCAGGGATACTAAGCGGAACAACAAGCTTTAATGTTGTTTTTATTCTGTTGCACCCAAGGTCAGATGCCGCCTCAATAATGCTATTGTCAATCTTAACCATAACGGAATATATTGGCAATATCATATATGGCAAATAATTGTATACCATACCAAGGACAATCGCCCCCTGAGTGTTCAGCATTTTAAACGGCCCAATTCCAATCAAACCAAACAATGAATTAATAATCCCCTCATTGCCAAGTATAGTCATCCAAGCGTAGGTCCTAAGGAGAAAGTTCATCCACATAGGAATCATTACTATCATAACCATCGTGCTTTGAACTTTTATATCCATTCTTGACAATATATATGCAACAGGATAAGCAATCAAAAGGCATATAAGGGTTGCGATGGCCGCAAGCCAGATTGAGCGCATAAATATGGGCCCATATTGACCAACATCTTTTATGTAATCAAATGTGATTTTTCCATCTTCACCAATAAAGGCAAAATAGGCAACCATAATAAGCGGCACAATCACAAATACCGCCATCCACACAAGGTAAGGAGCCGCAGTAAGTTTTTGAAGAACACCTTTTCTGTTACTCATATCATTCACCTAACCTTCCATCTTGTGCATGATATGTATATCATCAGGGCCAAAAGAGATACCTACTTTGCCTCCAACCTCTGCCGCCTTTGTGGAATGAACAAGCCAACTGAAATCAGAGGTATCAATAACCATTTCATAATGAACACCCTTAAAGGTAACAGATCTCACAACGCCACTGATTTTGGCGTTTTCAGGCGCACCCAATGTAATGTCCTCGGGGCGTATAACAACATCTACCTGTTCATTCTCTGAAAATCCACTGTCAACACATTCAAATTCATTTCCGCCGATTAAAACAAGCTCATCTCTGAGCATAATGCCATCCATTATATTACTCTCACCAATAAAATCAGCTACAAATGCATTTTTGGGCTCGTTATATATATCGACAGGTGATCCTATCTGCAAAATATTGCCATCCTTCATTACAACAACTGTATCGCTCATGGTAAGCGCTTCTTCCTGGTCATGGGTTACATAGACAAAAGTAATCTCAAGACTCTGCTGAATGCGTTTAAGCTCCGTCTGCATTTCCTTTCTTAATTTTAAATCAAGTGCACCTAAGGGTTCATCAAGCAGAAGAACCTTTGGTCTGTTTACAAGAGCTCGGGCAATTGCAACTCTTTGTTGCTGACCACCCGAAAGATTTTGAACATTTCTCTGCTCAAATCCTCTTAAATTAACAAGCTCCAGCATCTCCTTAACTCTTGTCTCAATTTCATTTTTGGGAATTTTCTTTACCTTAAGTCCAAAAGCAATGTTATCAAAAACATTGAGATGAGGAAACAATGCATATTTCTGAAATACAGTATTCACGTTTCTCTTGTATGGTGGCAAATCAGTTATTTTTTTGCCCTCAAACAATACATTCCCGTTTTCGGGTCGAAGGAATCCGCCAATAATTCTAAGTGTTGTGGTTTTGCCGCACCCTGATGGTCCAAGAAGAGTTACAAATTCTTTATCACGAATATCAAGATTGATATTATTAAGCACAGCTTCTCCTTCAAATGCCACAACAATGTCATTAAGGCTGACAATATTCTCCAATAGAGATACCCCCCATCTTAAGTAATATTTTTATCATTTTATCGACAAACTTTGTATAAAGCCTGTAAATTCTACAATACAATATTTTTATTAAAAAGTCAATACAATTGTTGTAGATTTTATACTTTCAGACACTGATTTGTTCAAAAATATCCGACTTTAGTATGTCGTTAAACATATTCATTATATCATTTCGCGTTTCTTCCCTCGGTGCATCTGTGTTACAACACTCATTTATAACTCCCCATAACCCATTACAAATCAAGGCCGCCATCTGCTTCGGCGGATACTTTGGCCTTAGTTGATTTTCATGCTCTATGATATAATCATAAACATTTTTAAATATATTGTGGTAAAAGGCAGAATACAGATACGGATTGATGTTTGACGATATCATTTTAAATACATCTATATTGTTATAGTAGAGGTTTAGTATGCAGTCAAGCATATTAAAATATCCGCGTATAACCTTCTTTTCGGGATTGTTCTTTTTTTGAAGATTAAAATAATCCTCCACTGCCTCAGAGATGTAATCACTAAAAATCTCTTCTATCAAATCGTACTTATCCTCATAGTGAGTATAAAATGTGATTCGACTTGTCTCGCCAATTCTGCATATCTCCGAAACAGATATTTTCTCAAAAGGGACTTTGGAGAGAAGTCCAATCATCGTATTTTTTAGATTTCTTTTCGTTTTAACAATTCTTTTATCTTCAGATACCATACACTTTTCTCCTTTTTGTATAAATACCTTTCATTTTTTTTACAAATGTACTTGCTATTTATAAATTCTTGAATTATATTGTAACATATGTATAAAAAAATAACAAGTTGTAAGGAGAAAATTTTATGGAAAATTTTGTTTTGACATCCTGTTCCACTGCGGACATGCCAAAAGAATATTTTGAAGAAAGAAATATAGCATATGCTTGCTTTCATTTTATACTTGACGGAGAGACCTATACCGATGATCTCGGTGTAACCGTAAAAATAGATGATTTTTATCAGAGCATAGCAAATGGAGCTATGCCAACAACGACACAGCTTAACGCTGATGAGTTTATAGAGTTCTTTGAACCATACTTAAAAGAAGGCAAGGATATTCTTCATTTATCTTTGTCTTCAGGATTATCAGGTGTATTTAATTCCGCACGCATTGCCCGGGAAGAATTGGCGGAAAAATATCCCGACAGAAAATTATACATTGTAGATACCCTCGCAGCATCAAGCGGACAGGGTCTTCTCGTTGACATAGCAGCTGACCTGCGTGATAGTGGTGCCTCTATTGATGAAGCAATGGAGAAAATCGAATCAATAAAGCTAAACATTCATCACTGGTTCTTCTCAACAGACCTTACACATTTTAAAAGAGGCGGCAGAATTTCATCTGCTTCAGCAATCGCAGGCACTCTTTTAAACATCTGCCCATTACTTAATGTCAGCCACGAGGGCAAACTTGTGTCAAGAGAGAAGGTCAGAGGCAAGAAAAAAGTAGTTGAGCGTATTGTACAAAAAATGGTCGAGCTTGCCGAGGATGGCACCGATTACAAAGGAAAGTGTTTCATCTCTCACGCTGCCTCCTATGATGACGCCCGTGCAGTTGCAGATTTGGTTGAGACAAACTTCCCCAACCTCTCAGCTCCTGTTATGATAAACAATATCGGCACTGTAATCGGTAGTCACACAGGTCCGGGAACAGTTGCTCTCTTCTTTGTTGGCGAAGAAAGAATATCTTAAAAAATCAAGCCGCAACATTTTGGTTGCGGCTTTTTTCATGCTATTCTTTTGATTTGTTTACTATGATTATACCTGCACAAACAAGAACTAGTGATATCAGATACTTAAGTTCGAAAATATCTTCCTTGAGCAACAATCCGGAAAGTATTGTTCCCACAACAGGAATGATAAAATTATAAATACTTATTTTACTTACAGGGTTAAATGTAAGAAGCCATGTCCATATGGAGTATGCACCAACAGATAGCATACATAAATAAGCGAGCCCCACAACGCCACTCCATGTAATGGTTTCTAATCTTCCACCACATATTAAGCCAACAAATATAAGAACACATCCACCAATTAAGAGGTTATACATTGCAACCGTATTTGAATTCTCACGCTGAGTCAGTTTTTTGCTCATCATAGAGCCTATTACAAAAGCAAGGGCACCGATTGCAATAAAGCCCTCACCGACAAAGCTGACACCTGACGAACCACCCGACAATGTAACCATAAGAACTCCCGCAAACCCAACTATGGTACCTACAACCTTTGACAACGTCATCTTCTCATTTTTATATGCAAAGTGGGCAATTATTACTGCCATAAATGTGCTTGTTGAGTTTACAATAGAGCCATTTGTTCCGCTCGTGTTGGAAAGACCAAGATAAAAAAACACATATTGGATTGCAGTATAAACAAAAGCAAGCATCACAAGGAAAGGAACATTTTTCTTTTGAGGGAGTTGTATTTTCTTATTCTTTATACTTGTAAATGCAATCAGAATCAAGCCGGCTATTGCAAACCTGAGACCCGCAAAAAGCAATATCTGTGGGACAGATTCTATGGAGAAAGATTGATACCCAAGCTTAATACCGGGATACGCACTTCCCCACAACACATTACAAAACACTGCAAGCAATATAGTCATAACAGTTAAATTTTGAGTTTTTTTCATTTGTGTGACCTCTTTTCCTTGTAATATTGGGAACAATCAACGGACCGTCGAGGACGCCGGTCCCTACATGGTCCCGATAATATTCCATCGAAAAAGCGACTTGTTAAAACAAGTCGCTTTTCTGGTCGGGGTTACAGGATTCGAACCTGCGGCCCCTTGGTCCCAAACCAAGTGCGCTACCAAACTGCGCCAAACCCCGACGAACTCGTTTATTATATACGTTTTTTTTATAATTGTCAAGCTTTTTTAATAAGAATAAATAAAATATTTTAAATTTTATTTATGTTATAAAATAATTATTGAAAACATAACCTGTTTATGATATACTATATAATGAGTTAAAATGTATTATAAAAGGATAATTACACGCAAAGGGTGATAATATTATGAATAATAAAGAAAATATAAATTCTTGCCCACACAAGACATCGATAGGCGGACAAGCCGTTATGGAAGGCGTAATGATGCGAGGACCTAAAAAAATTGCAACTGCAGTCAGAAAGCATGATGGCGAAATTATAATTGATGAGCAGGAACTCGGAAAAGTACGCAAAGGCAAATTCGTTAAGTTGCCGATTATCAGAGGATGTGTGAACTTTATTGACTCTATGATTATAGGTGTAAAATCTCTTATGTTTTCTGCTAAGTTTTATGATGTTGACGACGAAGGAAACCCAATAGAACAAGAGCCATCAAAGTTTGAGGCATGGCTTGAAGGTAAATTTGATTCAGAGCGTGCCATGAATATTGTAATATACACCTCTGTTGCAATATCTTTGGTTCTCAGCATCCTTTTGTTTATGTGGCTTCCTGCCACCCTAACGGGATTTTTAAGAAAGATAATAGAAAGCGATAACATTCTTACGATGATTGAGGGGTGTACACGAATTTTAATTTTTATTGTATACCTCTTCCTCGTTTCAAGGATGAATGATATAAAGCGTGTTTTTATGTATCACGGCGCAGAGCATAAATCCATATTCTGCTACGAAAAAGGTCTTGAGCTTACCGTTGAGAATGTCAGGGCGCAATCAAGGCTTCATCCAAGATGTGGAACAAGCTTTTTACTCATTGTTATGATAATCAGTATTATTATATACAGATTTATTCCGTGGGATAGAGAAACCCTCATTGCAATTCCTGTAATCGGCAGAGTTGCAAAGTTTTCAGACGGACTTGTACGAATTATTCTCAGGCTTCTTCTTCTTCCTGTTGTAGCCGGAATATCGTATGAAATAATTAAGTTTGCAGGAAGACACGACAATGCCTTTACACGGGCAATAAGCAAACCAGGTATGTGGTTTCAGAAAATAACCACAAACGAACCCGATGATTCTCAAATTGAAGTTGCAATTGCTGCAATTAAAGCAGTAATTCCCGAAAACAAAGAAGACGATAAGTGGTAATATCGGAGAGTTATTTTATGAAATTAAAGGAACTGCGTGCCGAAATAATTGACAGATTGAAAATGTCTGATTGTGATAGCCCGGAGATTGACTCAAGTCTTATACTTATGGATATACTGGACATTGACAAGACTCAACTCCTGATAGGAGAGCTTTCTGTATCTGATTCTGACATTACAAGAATAAATCACTTGATCGACAGATGCGCTAAAGGAGAACCGGTACAATATATAACAGGCAAATGTGAATTTATGTCACTTCCTTTTATTGTTGCCCCCGGGGTACTTATTCCAAG
Source organism: Clostridia bacterium (assembly GCA_045587365.1). GTDB lineage: Bacteria > Bacillota > Clostridia > Monoglobales > Monoglobaceae > UMGS1820. Next base: position 26,524 of record JAZNCD010000027.1, on the reverse strand, counting down.
AAATGATACAGAGATTCTTGTAGAAGAAGTTATAAAAAGACTCGATAGCACCGAAATTTTGTCAGTTGCAGATCTTGGGTGCGGAAGCGGATGCATTGGCATCAGTCTTGCAAAATATATGAAAAATATATCTGTACTGTCAGTAGATATCTCAGAAATGGCTCTTGATATTACAAATCAAAATGCCATTCAAAATAATGTTCGGGACAGGATAGATATACTTAAGCTTGATATATACAATCACCCTCTTCCGTTTAAGGTTGATTGTATAGTTTCAAACCCACCGTATATACGCACCGATATAATAGAAACTCTTGATAAAAAAGTTAAAGATTTTGAACCAACCATCGCTCTTGACGGAGGCTTGGACGGTCTTTCTTTTTACAGAAAAATTGCAGAAAATGCAATGCTTAAACGAGGCGGATTGCTTGCTTTTGAGATTGGCTATGATCAGGGGCAAAACGTCTCTCAGATTCTGCTTGAAAACGGCTACACAAGAATTGAAGTAATAAATGACATTGAAGGTCGAAGCAGAGTTGTCCTTGGGTTGTCTACAAGATAGATGACAGAACGAGAGTCATTATCATTCCCGGAATTCCAAGAACTCCGCTTATCACTGATGTAAGTATATTGATTGAAAAACTTATACCTGCTGATGCGATTAGTTTGTTTACAACAAACATTACAAAGGAGCCTGTCATACAACCTAAAATCAATCTGATTGCCCACTTAATTGGTTTTATAAAAACTCTGCATGTAACAAAAATTAAAACAAATCCAAGTAAATATAATAAAACTGTCACGGGTTCAGCACCATTGGTCATAAAAACTCTCCTTATCCTTTGACTTTATTTAATTATATTTATTAAGGCATTTAAATATAACCAATGCAAAATTATTTTGTTAAATTACCAAAATCTTAACACATATTTAACATATGTCCTTAAAAAATTTGTTATAATATGTCTGTTTTTGTTTTGCTAATACTGTTGAAAAATTTTCGACCCGGAGGTTTATATAAAATGAACATATTTTTTCGAAAAAAAGAAGTAAACACAGAAGAACCAGCAGATTTTGTTTTGTTTGGGTCTGATGAAAACATCGACGACACCACTCTTGCAAATAATGATGTGTCATCATTAAAAGAGGCAGAAAACTTTGAAGACACTGCATCCCTTGATGTAAGCGCTGTTGTATCAGCCCTTGATAACAGTAATAAAAAATCAAGAAAATCTATCTTTACAGGCAATAAAATATCAACAGTCAAAGATTTTATTTACAAGAGAAAATTTCTCTCTGCTGCAGTGGCCGTCATACTTGTTATTGCGATTATATCTTCTTTGGCTTTAGGCATCATGAGCTTTGCAAACCCGCTTCGGGGATATGCACAGGTAGCATCAACGAAAGAAACCATTATGTACACAATGGATGTCGAAGGCACTCTTGCTCTTGGTAATCAATATGAAATTACATCATTGGTTTCAGGAAAAATTATAAGTTCAAAGTTTGATGTAGGCGACGAAGTTAAAGCAGGCGACGAATTATATAAACTTGATGATACTGAAGCAAAACTTGCAGTTGAGAAAGCTAAAAATGAAGTTAATAAAACAAGTGACTCATCATATGGCACCTCCTCTCTTGTCAGAATTATTTCGACAGACGCAGGAGTTGTTCAAAGCATTAACATAAAAGCGGGCAGTATGGTATCACCCGGCACTCAGGTAGGTACAATTAAAAAAGCCGACGGCTCTGTATCTGCAATTATTGCATATATGTCAGGCGAGGTTACTGTTGTAAGTGTTCGTACAGGTCAATCACTTAGCGCAGGTCAGATTATCGCATCTGTTACCCCTAAAAGCGACAAGCAATATAGCGCCGAATATGACAAAAAAAGCAGCGAAATTGACCTTCAGGCAGCTCAGCGTCATCTTGAGCATTATTCAATCAAATCACCTGTATCAGGGGTTGTTGTCAAGAAAAATGCAAAATCCGGTGATAATGTCGGCATAACGGATTCAGATAGACCGATGATGGTTATCCTTGATACAAGCACATTGAACTTTACCTTCAGTGTTGATGAATACAAACTGCGCGAAATCCGCAAAGGGCAAGAGGTTATTGTCACCACAGAATCTATTCCTGACACAACATTCTCAGGAGAAATTTCCTCTATATCAAGCGAGGGCAAGCCTGATGATAATGGAAAACCGTATTTCGATGTAACAGTAACTGTATATGAGCCCGGTAAATTAAAATCCGGTATGCATATAAAAGCAAATATAATACTTGCATCTGTATCAAAAGTCGTTTCCATACCTGAAAAAGCCTTAATTGAATCCGATGGTCAAAATGCTCTGGTATTTGTAAAGAATGAAGAGTTAGACGACAACGGAGACGTAGATTTGTCCGGGTCAATAGAAACTGAACTTGAATATCCACACATTAAGGTTCCTGATGGTTGTCTTTTGGTTAGTGTAAAATACGGGTTATCGGACGGAAATCTTGTTCAAATTATATCCGGGCTTGAAATCGGCGAAATAGTTGTTTACAACCCCCAAAAAGATAATGCTTTTGTGAAAACAACAATAGATATTGATGAATTTATAAAAAACAACAAGGACACCAAGAAGGATACAACAAAGAAAAACGAAGAGCAAGCTACTGATATTCCCTTTGACTCCGATGATGCAACAGAGCAGGATATTCCAACAAATGATGCTGCAACATCAGACACCACAACAAATGACGAAAGCAACAAAGGGATTGAGAGCCAGCTTAAAAGTGAAATTGAAAAAATTATCAACTCACAGAACAACATATAAACTTTATATTCTATAGGCTACAGACAACGTAAGAAAAATTTACATAAATTTATAAAAAAGACTTGATTTTTATGAATAAATGTAGTATAATAATTTACGTTGTTTATCGGGGTGTGGCTCAGTTTGGTAGAGTACCTGAATGGGGTTCAGGTGGCCGCTGGTTCGAATCCAGTCACTCCGACCACAAAAAAGGAACGCAAATTGCGTTCCTTTTTTGTTTACATTATTGGCTCAAAATCCGAAGCACCATGCTTACAGAGAGGACATATAAAATCGTCAGGCAGGGTGTCTCCCTCATATACATATCCGCAAATTTTGCAGACAAAGCCTTTTTTACCATCCACCTGTGGTTTTGGCTTAACATTATCCTGATAATAGGTATATGTCATCGTTTCTATATCAGATATAACTCTTGATTCTGTGATACTGCATATAAACATTCCATGAGTATCAAGGTCAATATACTGTTCAACCTTTAAAGACATAAATGAATTTATATATCTTGGCAGGAAAACAAGTCCGTTATCGGAGCGAAGCTTTTCGTAATTATTAAATTTATCCGTGTTTCTTCCACTCGTAAAACCAAAATTCTCAAATAAACTAAATGGGGCATCTGTTGACAAACAATTTATGTTCATAATACCCGACTTTTTAATAATGTGATGTGAATAGTTATCCTTGTTAATGGAAACCGCAATCCTGTTGGGTGTGTTAGTCACCTGAGTAACAGTGTTTACTATCAATCCATTATCCGTTTTTCCATCATTTGATGTGATAACATACAAGCCATATCCAATATTAAAAAGAGCACTCAAATCGTTTTTATTGGCGGTTTCACTATCCTGAGCGATATAATCACGGCAAAGCTCATCAGAGAGTTTTTCAAGCATTTCTGTACTGTTATCATCAAGAGCAGATTTTATCGTAACAACTGTATCTGCATAATTGATATTTTTACTGCCCTCAAGCATTTTGCTCATTACCTTTGCAGCAAGAGGTGCCCATGAGCCATTTTCTATAAAAGCAACAGTCCTGTTTTTGTATCCACGCTCTGTAAGATTATCAATAAACTGTCTCATAAAGGGGAATATTTCAGCATTATAAGTAGTTGTCGCAAGAACAAGTTTTCCATATCTGAAAGCATCCTCTACCGCTTCTGCCATATCACATCTTGCCAAATCATTTATAACTACTTTGGGACATCCCTTTGCTTTCAACTTCTCTGCAAGCAATTCTACCGCTTTTTTTGTGTTTCCATATACAGATGTATATGCAATCACAATTCCTTCGCTCTCCACAGAATAGGATGACCATATATCATAAAGATTTATATAGTATCCAAGGTTTTCAGTAAGCACAGGTCCGTGAAGCGGACAAATAATTTGAATATCAAGTCCTGCAGCTTTTTTAAGTAAGCTCTGTACCTGCGCACCATATTTGCCAACAATACCAATATAGTAACGACGAGCCTCACATGCCCAATCCTCTTCCACATCAAGGGCACCGAACTTTCCAAATCCATCTGCAGAGAAAAGAACCTTATCTGTACTGTCATAAGTAACTAAAACTTCGGGCCAATGCACCATAGGTGCCGCAACAAAAGCAAGATTATGCTTGCCGAGGCTGAGAGTATCCCCCTCATCTACTACAATTCTTCTGTCTGCATAGTCTGTGCCGAAAAACTGCTGCATCATATTAAAGGCTTTCTGCGATGACACAATTACAGTATCCTTGTTAAGATTCATAAAATTCGCAATGTTTGCCGAATGGTCAGGCTCCATATGCTGAATTATAAGATAATCAACCTTTCTGCCACCTGTTGCCGCAGCAATATTATCAAGCCACTCATGAGTAAACTTTGCATCAACGGTATCCATAACAGCGATTTTATCATCTATAATCGCATAGGAATTATACGCCATTCCATTTGGAACAACATACTGTCCCTCAAACAAATCAATATTATGGTCGTTTACACCGATATATTTAACATCATTTGTTATCTTCATTTCCTTACCTCCAAATATTTTATAACTCATTTGCCATATTTATCAGCTCATTAAAGGTATATCCTCAACGTTCATTCTTAAATTATGTACTTTTTGACATATGCTCTGTCAGTTATGAGGGCTGACAAAACAACTCTCCACCTGACAGAGTAAATATGAATATATTTATTCTAAAACCCGATTTCTCTTGCAAGACGCTTCATTGTATCAGCGCTTTCCTTTAATCCTTTTAGCTCGTCATCTGAAAAATCAATTTCAAGTATTCGCTCAGCCCCGCCTGACCCGACAACCGTCGGAACTGACAAACATACATCGGATATTCCATACTCTCCTTCAAACAGACTTGACACTGTCAAAATCGAGTTATCATCGCCGATAATACATTCGGCAATTCTCTTTACTGCAAGAGCGATTGCATAGTAGGTTGACCCCTTTTTGCTGATTATCTCATAAGCAGCATTTCTCGTCTTGTTGTAAAACTCATCTCTGCAAATGTCCATGGAATTACAATCGCCGCCGCCCTGACAAAATTCCTCAACATCCATTCCCGCTACGCTTGTAACGCTCCAGGCGGCAACCTCAGAATCTCCATGCTCGCCTATTATATAGGTGTGTACATTTCGTGCATCTACTTTAACACTCTCACCAATCAGATACTTTAGTCTTGAAGTATCAAGTACAGTCCCTGAGCCTATTACATTGTGTTTTGAAAATCCTGATAGCTTACAGGTTATATAGGTCAATATATCAACAGGATTTGTGACAACCATCAATATTGTATCGTCCATACAATATCTTAAAATATTGTCAATTATATTTTTAAAAATTTCAGCATTTCGCTTTAATAAATCTGTTCGTTTTTCACCCTCACGCTGGCTTGCACCGGCAGTAATTATAACCATATCACTACCCTTTATATCAGAGTAACTTCCGGCTACAATCCTCACAGGACTTACAAAGCTGACTCCATGGTTCATATCCATGGCATCCCCCTCTGCTTTGTCCTTATTTATATCAAGCAGAACAATCTCTGACACAAGACCGCTTATCATAAGCGTGTACGCGGTTGTCGCACCTACGTTTCCGGCTCCAACTATTGTAATTTTTCCTTTAAACATATAGCACCTCCGTGTTTTATGCTATATATTTTTCCAAGGTCACAATAATTTATTCACACACTAGATGCTCTTATAGAACTCTCTGTATCCCTTATAAGTCATATATATATCGAACTTGCTTGCAATCTCAAATGGAGAATGCATAGACAAAAGGGCAACACCTGCATCAATTACATCCATATCAAGGTTTGCAACAAACTGTGCAATTGTGCCACCGCCGCCACCATCAACTTTGCCAAGTTCTCCAATCTGCCACTTAACATCACTTTCGTTAAATACCCTGCGGATTTTGGCAACAAGTTCCGCGCTTGCATCACTTGCTCCACCTTTACCTCTCGAACCTGTATACTTGGTAAGAAGTATACCGCCGCCAAAAATCGCACTGTTGCTCTTCTCATACGCACTTGGGTAATTAGGGTCATACGCCGCACCTACGTCTGCAGATAGACATACAGAATTGCTGAGAGTATCACGAAGAACTATATCGTTATAGTTTTTAACACACATACTGCATATTTTAGCCATAACATTTTCAAAATATCGTGACTGCATACCGGTTGCACCCATAGAGCCAACCTCTTCTTTGTCAACAAGAAGGCAAACTGCGGTTTTTAGTGGCTTCTTTATCTCTGTAATTGCCATTAACGCCGTGTATGCACACACCCTGTCATCCTGTCCGTATCCACCTATCATACTTCTGTCAAGGCCAATGTCGCGTGCCGCAAAAGCCGGAACAACCTCTATCTCGCTGCTGAGCAAATCTTCTTCTGTAATATCATACTTTTCGTTCAATATTTTAAGAATATTTAATTTTATTCCCTCTTTTACATCCTCGTCGCCGCAATCAATATTGCCAAGAAGCACATTAAGGCTCTCTCCGGGAATTGCCTCGTGCATCTTCTTCATCATCTGCTCTGTTGCAAGATGAGGCAGAAGGTCGGTAACGCAAAAAACGGGGTCATCCTCATCCTCGCCAATAGAAATTTTTATCTGAGTTCCGTCAGTAAGTGCAGCAATACCGTGAATAGCAAGAGGAATAGCCGTCCACTGATATTTTTTTATTCCGCCGTAGTAATGAGTCTTAAAGAATGCCATTCCACCATCTTCATAAAGAGGATTGGGTTTAAGGTCAAGCCTTGGTGAATCTATATGTGCACCTACAAGGTTAATTCCCTCCGTTATATCTTCTGTACCAATAACAGCAGCAATAACACCTTTACCTCTGTTGACTGTGTATACCTTGTCTCCGGCTTTTAATGATTTTTTCTCCTCAAGCAAAGTAAATCCTGCACCCTCAAGCTCACGACAGGTACTTTCACAGAATTCCCGCTCTGTCTTTGACTCAGTAATAAATTTACGATAACCTTCGCAAAAACTAAATATTTCCTTCTTTTCCTTATCGTTTACATCAGAAAATCCGTTCTTGTTCGAATAACACAACTTTTCGGTCAAGTCATTTTTCTTTGCCATAAAATAGCCCTTCCTTTCAATAGCTTATTCTACATTTGCATAAATGTTTTTATACATATTCTGCGCTTCGTTGACACGATTTATATAGTTCCTTGTTTCTTTAAAAGGAATGTTGACAAGACTTCCATTTTCATCTACACAGTTTTTATCTGCCAGCCACTCATCCACATTCCCCGGGCCACCGTTATATGCCGCAAGGGCTGTGTCAACATCTTTATATTTATCAATCAGTTTTCTCAGATAGTAGCATCCAAGATTTATGTTTATCTCAGGATCAAACAAGGCATCGCTTGAATATCCGTCAATTCTGACATATTTCTGACAATACTCACCGGTTTCATCGGTCAGTTGCATAAGACCCTTGGCTTTTGCCGATGATACAGCATACTTATCAAAACGGCTCTCCGTCCTGATTACTGAATATACAAGATATTTATCAAGGTCGTATTCCTCTGCATATTTTTCGACAAAATATTCGTATTTAATGGGATATTGAACTTTTTGTATTCGAATTGCTAAATCAGAGTCTAAATATATTCTGGTCAAATAAAATCCCAAACCAATGATAATTATTATAAAAATAAGAAATTTAAAAACTCCTGCACCGCACCCACTCCGCCGTCTTCGGCGTCTGCCTGTACCTTTCGCCTTCCTCATACCTAACTCCGATCTGGATTTGAATTTAATATTCTATTATAAATGCACAAAACCTGCTCTTTTATATACTCTGTATCACCAGTATTTTCTATATGACAATCAGCAAGTCTTATCATTTCTTCGTCACTTAGCTGTTTAGCCATTCGCGCTTCCACCTGCTCTTTCGTGCAGCCGTCGCGCTTAATTACACGCTCTGTCCTTAAATCGCGTGGAGATGTCACTACAATCTTACACATAATGTCAATTGGGCATTCGCTTGTAAAAAGCAAGGGGATTTCAAGGCATATAATTTCCGACTCAGATAAATCTATACGTCTTTGAATTTCCTTATAAATTAGTCTATGTGTAATATCTGTCAACACTTTAAGTTTTTTACTGTCTGAAAAAACTATGTCTCCAAGATGTTTTCTGTCAATGGTCCCATCGTTTTTAAGGATGCTGCTTCCAAAAGCATAAACTACTTCATTGTACGCAGAGCAACCCTTTTGCATAATCTCGTGCGAAATTTTATCAGAATCAATAACATCTGCCCCAAGCTTTTTAAACTCAGCAGCAACTGTACTTTTGCCCGAGCCAATTCCGCCGGTCAAAGCAATTACTATCATATTATCACCTACGCCTGTTTGCTCATTTCTTCAGCTCTGTCAACACAAGCACGCACTGCACTTTGAACAACAGAACGAAATCCGTTTTCCTCAAGGTCGCATACTGCAGCAATTGTAGTCCCACCGGGAGAGCATACATTATCCTTAAGTTTTTCGGGGTGTATTCCAGTTTCAAGCACCATTTTAGCACTACCCTCAACCGCTTTTGCAGCAAGTTTTATTGCCTGTTCTTTGGTCAACCCATAGCTAACACCCGCATCTGCCATAGCATCAATCAACATATATACATATGCAGGGCTACTCCCATGGAGAGCGGTAGCAACACTCATATACTTCTCCGGCATTACGACCGTATCACCAATGGCAGACAAAATACCATTTACCGTTTCGATTTCTTTCTCTGACATGTTTTTATTAGGCGTAATAACCGTCATACCACAACCAACCTGAGCCGGTGTGTTTGGCATTGTTCTGACAATCTTCTTGTCCTTGCCAAGCCAATTTTCAAGTACCGAAATCGTAATTCCCGCCGCTATTGAGAGATATATTTTTTCGCAACTGCCTTCAAGCTTATCAACAACATACGGAACAATATTAGGTTTTACCGCAAGAACAATAAGCTCACAAGCTTGCTCCGCCTCCGCCTCGGTCCTTGCAATGTTTACACCTTTTTGATTCCACATACTGCATTTGTCTGCATCAATATCATAAAGCGTTATATCTTCAGGAATTGTTCCGGCTGTTATCAATCCGCCAATCATGGCAGACGCCATATTGCCGCCACCTATAAATCCAATTTTCATACTATTCACCTCTGAATTCTAAAAATATATCAAGGACATAATATGCCCTTGATATGGTTATTTAAAATTCGCCTTTAAGATACTTTTCTATACGATCAAGTCCGGTTTCTATAACCTCCATAGATGTCGCATAAGAAAGTCTTACATATCCATCAATGCCAAATCCCTCGCTTGGCACAAGAGCAACAAGTGCTCTCTCCAGCATATCCTCACATAGCTCCTGAGCAGTATTTATCAGCTTACCATAGTGCTCTTTGCCCAATACGTCTTTAACATTCATAAAGATATAGAATGCACCATGAGGCTTAATACAACTGAGTCCATCAATCTTATTTATCCTATCTACCATATAATCACGACGACTAATGTAAGTAGCTTTCATATCATCAATAAAGCTCTGGTCACCATTGAGTGCCTCAACAGCCGCTGCCTGAGCAACGGAATTAGGGTTAGAGGTACCATGACTCTGGATATTTGCCATAGCCTTTGCAAGCTTCTCATTCGCTGCAATATAGCCTATTCTCCATCCTGTCATCGCATAGGTTTTTGCCATACCATTTACAATGATTGTAAGATCGCGAATTTCATCACCAAGAGTTGCGATGTTTGTATGTGTGCCTTCATACACAAGCTTTTCATATATTTCGTCAAATACAACATAAATATTATTTTCAACAGCAATCCGGGCAATCTGTTCCATCTCTTCTTTGGTATAAATCATACCTGTCGGATTGCTTGGTGTGTTAAGAACAATAGCAACAGTTTTTGGGGTAATCGCCGCCTTTAACTGGTCTATTGTAAATTTAAATCCTGTTTCTTCTGTTGTATCAATAATTACAGGAACACCATCTGCCATCTTTATCATTTCCGGATAGCTTACCCAATAAGGTGCAGGCAGAATAACCTCATCACCCGGGTTACAAATACACATAAATGTGTTTGTAAGAGAGTGCTTTCCTCCATTGCTCACAACAATATTGGCTGTGGTATACTCAAGCCCTGTATCTTTTTTTATTTTATCACATATCGCCTGTTTAAGTTCAAGCGTTCCTGATGCAGGAGTGTATTTTGTAATATTATTTTCAATGGCACGAATACCTGCCTGCTTTACATTTTCCGGGGTGTTAAAATCCGGCTCGCCTGCACCAAAACCAACAACAGGAATTCCCTGCTGCTTCATCTGCTTAAACTTTGAGTCAATGGCAAGAGTCGGGGATGGACTTACTGCCGCCGCTTTTTCTGAAATTCTAAACTGCATCAATATAACCTCCAAAACATAATCATCCTAATGTACACTATTTTAATACAAAAATGCAAAAAATGCAATATAAAAACGGAAAAATTTCTAAAATTTAGTAATTATATTGCACTTTAATTTAAACTATTATTCTCTCCTCTTTTCAGGGCATCATAAAATACCCTGTAAAAGTTCTCAAAAGTAATTTTATTTATGATTTCTTTTGCTATGCATGACTTCTTCATCAAATAAACAAGTGACTTCATATCCTCGCCGCCTTTTATTCCATAAGGCAGACGATCAACACCATCAAAATCAGACCCAAGACCAACCGAATTTTCTCCACCTAAAGCCAATATATATTCGATATGGTCCATAATTTTTTCCATGCCACAATTCTTTTCGGCAGACAAAAAATCGGGATAAAAATTTATACCTATACAACCTTTTCTCTCTATAATTTCCTTAATTTGTTCATCACTCAGATTTCGTATGTGTGCACATAGATTTTTCACGCAGGAATGTGATGCGACAAAAGGATGCTCTGTACTCTCTGCTACATCCCAAAAACCCTGCATTGATAAATGAGACACATCTATAAGTATGCCTGTATTTTCCATTATTTTAACGGCACGTTTGCCAAATTCCGTAAGTCCGCCACCACTGTCTTCTGTTATTCCGTCAGCAATCTCGTTAGCATAGTTCCACGTCAGGGTGATAAGTCTTACACCAAGCTTATGATACATATAAATTGCGTCAATATTATCTCCAAGAGCCTCGCCACCCTCTATTGACAAAATTGAATATAATCCACCATTTTTCGCGGCACTTTTAAGCTGATTGGCTGTTTCTATAACAGAAATTCTATCCTTATTTTTTTCTATCTCGCTATGGTATTTTTGAATAAGCGACATACAATGATTAAAGGGTGTTGTACTTATATTCTTCTTATCAACAAAGGCTGCAAAAACCTGAATGTAGGTATCAAATTCTTCCATTCTCTTTAAATCAAGGTGGAGAGCGTTTCTGTCAAGAGACAGCTTTCTACTGTAAATCTCGGATATAGTATCGCAGTGGGCATCAAATATGGCAGGCAACTTATCATCTCCTAATCAAGAATAATATCTTTAATATGCTTTATTTCAAAAAGCTCATAGGTACCACTACTTATTGCTGCATATACTTCAATTGCATCAAATCTAATATTGCAATCCATAGGATTGTTCTGAAAATACCGCTCTGCTGCAAATCGTATGTGTTCTGCCTTTCGTCTGTCAATAGCCTCAGAGGGCATTCCAAATTTATCCGACCGCCTTGTTTTTACTTCAACAAACACAAGGTCGCCCCTATCCATACATATTATGTCTATTTCACCGCCCTTAACGGTAAAATTTCTTTCTAAAATCTCGTAACCATTTTCAACAAGAAATTTCGACGCCATTTCCTCGCCAAAATCACCTAAATCTTTATTATATCTGCTCATTCTTCTATTCCTAAAACCTTATTTGTAATAAATGTTTTACGATGGATTGGGGTAAGCCCCATTTCTCTTATTCCCATCATATGCTCTTTTGTTCCATAGCCTTTATTTTTTGCAAAGCCATATCCGGGATACGTCTCATCCCTATCACACATATACCTGTCTCTTGTTACCTTTGCAACAATTGACGCTGCGGCAATACACTGAAATTTTGCATCACCCTTTACTATGTACTCACAGGGAGTATCATTAAAAGCAATTTTGTCGTTGCCATCAACAAGTAAGAAATCAGGCTTTATATCAAGCTTATCAACCGCCTTTTGCATTGCAAGATGTGTTGCCTGACGAATATTTATCTCATCAATAATCTCAGGCTCTACAAACACAACTGCCCAAGAAGCAGCTTTTTCAATAATTTCGTCATAGAGCTTTTCTCTCTTCTTCTCGCTGATTTTTTTTGAGTCATCAACGCCGTCAATCACCAAATCCTCAGGAAGTATTACTGCAGCTGCACATACAGGCCCTGCAAGAGGGCCTCTTCCAACCTCATCAACCCCTGCAATTAGTTTATATCCCTTTTTATAATACTCGGTTGCAACCTCCGGCATATTCTACACCATCCTTTTAAATTATTCTCATTTATATGGAAATAGCGAGAGTTCCCTCTCGCTCGTAATTCCTTTTTCAAATCTGATTTTTATGGAAGCTCGAGTGTAATTCTTCCTATTTTTGCACTGCGGAATTCATCAAGTATAAGCATTGAAGTGCGGAAGGTATCAATCTCTCCGCCTGACACAACGCATCCACGTTTTTTGCCGATTCGCTGCACTAAATCCCAGCTTTCAAGTTGTATATCTTCATCACCAAGCTTGTATCTCTCAATAAGATTTTCGGGATAGTTTTCTTTCAAATAACCAATAAGATAAAATGCAAGCTCTTCTACATCCATTATCTCGTCTTTTATTCCGCCTGTAAAGGCAATTCGTCTTGCCACTTCTACACTCTCAAACTTTGGCCAAAGTATACCCGGGGTATCTAAAAGCTCATACTTGTCTGCAATTCTTATCCACTGTTTTGCAGTTGTTACCCCCGGTCTGTCACCTGTCTTTGCCGCTTTGCGTGCTGACAAACGGTTAATAAACGAGGACTTGCCAACATTTGGAATACCTACAATCATCATTTTTACACTGTGTCTTTGTATCCCGCGTTTTTTATCACGCTCGAACTTTTCTTTAAGCACAGTATCAATAGCAGGCGAAAGAGCCGAAAAGCCCCGACCTGTACGGCAATCCGCCAGAAATGCAGTTATGTTTTTTGACTGAAAATACTCAATCCATTTCTGATTTGCATCCTCATCGGATATATCACACTTATTAAGCACCGCAATTCTTGGTTTTGTACCAACTATTGCATCAATTTCAGGATTGCGTGATGATAATGGAAGTCTTGCATCAAGCAGTTCAATCACAACATCTACAAGCTTTAAATTTTCAGTTATAAGACGTCTGGTCTTTGCCATATGCCCCGGAAACCACTGTAACTCCATTATAACGCCCCCTCTATTGACAAAATAATTTGATATTAAAACAGACCTGTTTCTCCGTCTACATCTACCATAAATGATACTGTCTCTGCATCATTGTGCATTGTGCCAATATCATTTAAAGGCCAAAACCTGAATACCGCGCCGCCCATAATTTCTTCAACAGGCACAGGACCAAGGTGACGACTGTCTTTACTGTTGTTTCTGTTATCACCCATTGCAAATATATATCCCGGCTGAATTACTATCGGGTTATCTCTGCTGTATTTATCTTCTTTAATAAGTGATAATATATAATCACCCTTGGCTCTGGTCGGCTCTTTAATATAATCCTCTTTGATAATTTCATCATTTACATATACTTTGCCTGTATTAAAATCAATATATACAGTATCTCCGCCCGTTGCAATCACACGCTTAACATATGGATGATTTGGATCAGATTTGGGCTTGAATATTACAACATCTCCCTTTTCGGGCGTATAGAAAAACCTGTTTACATAAAGCCTGTCATTGTTGTGAAGGCTCGGCTCCATTGACTGTCCCTGAACCTTTACAAGAGTAAACACATACTCTCTTACAACAGTCGCAACAACTACGGCAATTAAAATTGCAACAACCCAATCACGAAGTTCCTTTATCCAATTAACCTTATTATCAGGCCGCTCTGCACTTTCGGCATCCGAGCATTTGTTCTCTGTTATAACTTCATTTGTTAAATTTTCAACCTTATCATTATTATCTATATTAAAATCGCCAGAATTCATACACCTTTCATACCTTTCTAAAGAAGTAACAAAAAGTGGTGATTATATAGATATAACCACCACCGCACTTTTGCTTATTAAAGCTTTTCTTTAACCTTTGCTGCCTTGCCGACTCTATCACGGAGATAGTAAAGTCTTGCACGACGAACACGACCGTGTCTAACTACCTCAATGCGATCAATCTTCGGCGAATTGAGCGGGAAGGTTCTCTCAACACCTACGCCATAAGAAACACGTCTTACGGTAAATGTCTCCTGAATACCACCGTGATTCTTCTTGATAACGGTGCCTTCAAACATCTGAATTCTTTCTCTTGTTCCCTCAGTAACCTTTACGTAAACACGTACAGTATCACCGATCTGGAGCTTTGGCAAATCAGTTCTGATTTGTTCCTGTGTGATTTGTTGTAAAATATCCATTTTTACATTTTCCTTTCTTCTCAGACATTCATGCCACACACGGGCAGAGGACTATCCATAATTAACTTGTATATATTACCACATATTTTTAAATAATGCAATACTTTTTTAAAAAAATTTAAAAATTTTATTCTTACTGTTCTTCTGCATCATCTGTATCAATTATTCCACTTACAAATTCCTTTACATCAAAGAGTTCTATATCATCCGCTCCTTCTCCGACACCAACAAGTTTTACAGGTATGTCATACTCATTCTTTATAGCAAATGTAATCCCCCCCTTTGCAGTACCATCAAGCTTTGTAAGTATAATACCTGTAATATCCGCCGCTTCTTTAAACTCTTTTGCCTGCTGAACTGCGTTTTGACCTGTCGTCGCATCAAGTACAAGCAAAACCTCTTTGCCACTGCCTGGAAGCTCTCTGTCCAGAATTTTATAAATCTTTTTAAGCTCCTCCATAAGATTTTTCTTATTGTGAAGTCTCCCTGCAGTATCGCAAAGCAAGACATCTACATATTTGCCCTTACAGTAATTTATGGCATCATATACAACGGCTGCAGGGTCAGCGCCCTCCTGTTGTTTTATAATCTTTACATCTGCCCTGTCTGCCCATACCTCAAGTTGCTCAATCGCTGCGGCACGAAATGTATCGGCAGCCGCAACCACAACATTTTTGCCCTGCTTTTTGTACATATTGGCAAGCTTACCGATAGATGTGGTCTTGCCAACGCCATTTACACCAATCACCATAATCACGGCCGGAAGTCCATGGACATTCATCTTAGAATCCGCACCATCTGTCAATATCTCTTCAAGAATCGCTGCAAGCTCTCCTCTCAGCTCTTTACTGTCAGAAATGTGTTTGCTGCTCGCAGCATCACGCAGCCTCTCTATTATGTCCATAGAGGTGTGTACACCTAAATCAGCAGTAATTAAAGCTTCTTCAAGCTCTTCAAAAAGTTCCTCGTCAACCTTTTTAAATGTTTTAATTACTGTCTCAATCTTTTCATTTATTGAATCTTTAGTCTTACTCAGACTTTCCTTAAGCTTGCTGAAAAACGCCATTTGTTCTATCCTTTCAATCATAAATTACGTTTATATAACTGCTTAAAACGGGACGTCCGGAAGGCCGTCCCCACAACATTATAAATTTTTATGTCAAAGCATATTTTGCATTCACCATATAAATTTTGCTATTCCTTAATTTCGTCAATGTTCAGCGACAACAATTTAGAGATACCTCTTTCCTGCATAGTTACACCATATAAAATGTTTGCAGTCTCCATCGTGCCTCGTCTGTGGGTTACAACTATAAACTGTGTCTTTTTGCTGTACTTATTAAGATAATCGGCAAATCTGTATACATTTACATCATCAAGGGCGGCCTCAATCTCGTCAAGAATACAAAATGGTGTAGGTCTTACATCAAGTATTGCAAAGAGAAGCGCAATTGCAGTAAACGCCTTTTCGCCACCTGATAAAAGTGATAAGCTCTGCAGCTTCTTTCCCGGGGGCTGTGCCTCTATCTCTATTCCGCTCTCTAAAACATTGTCAGGGTCGGTGAGATAAAGATTTGCACGACCTCCTCCAAACAATTCACCAAACACACGGCTGAAGTTTGCATTAATAACCTTAAATTGCTCTGCAAATCTTGTCTGCATTATCTGCATCATTTCTTCAATAACAGAATCAAGTTCTGCCTTTGCTTTTTCAAGGTCCTGAGTCTGTATGGTAAGGAAGTCAAATCTCTCTTTTACATTTTTGTACTCTTCTATTGCATCAATGTTAATGTTTCCGAGATTCTTTATCTTATCCTTAAGCTCACGGATTTTAGCCGATGCCTCTTTAAAGTCAAAATTCTCATCACTTCTCAACTCCAGGGCATCACTGTATGTGAGTTCATAATCTTCCCACATACGGTTAATTATGTTTTCTCTCTCCGAGGATAGTCTTTCCTGTCGTGCTTCTATCTTATCAGCACGCTGTGTTAAAGCGAATTTCTTCTCCTGAGTATCCTTTACTTCTGTCTGGCGCTCTCTTATTTTGCCCTCGGTCTCCTGTCGTCTTTGCTGAAGCTCCAATGACTTTTGTCTTGACTGTTCAACAGACTTATGCAAATTCTCGCATTCTGTCTTCAGGGAAACTATCTCTTCTTCTATTGATGTATTTCTGTTTTTAAGTGTTTCTATTCCACCACGTTTTACATTAACAGATTCAAGCTGCTCACCCTTGCTGCTCATAACGGCGCCTATACGCTCATTTTCAAGCTCAATATCTTTCAGAATTGTACTGCGTTTAATATTAAGCTCGGTAAGGTACATAGCAAACTTTTCATTTTCACCCGACAGGCGACTGTGCTCTTCCTGAAGTCTTGCAGCCTCTTCTTCAAGCTTAGTGCGCTTTGAGTTGTTAAGCTCTGTCTCTTTTTGTTTGTCCTCTGTATCTTTCTCAATCTCCAAAAGTCTTGCATTAATCTCTGACAACTCATTTTCAAACTGGATATTAGAGTTATCAAGATTTTCAACAAGAGCCTTAAACCTTTCGTGGTTTGCAGATGCTTTTACAAGTTCCTCGCGAAGCTGCTGAATTTGTCTTGACATTTCTTCTGTTTCTGTCTCAAGCGAGCTTACAACCAGATTGTTTTCGTCAAGCTTCTTTTCTTCGTCATCGGTCATGGATTTGAGCTTATCTATATCTTTTGCAAGTGCATCTATCTCACCTGTACGAGAGAGAGACCCTGCAGTCTTAACCGTACTTCCGCCTGTCATTGCACCGCCCGCAAGAATAACATCACCGCCGAGGGTTACTATTTTGAATTTATGCTTTGTACTTCTCGCCATAGCAATTGCGTTGTCAATATTGTCACACAAAACAGTGGAGCCAAGAAAACTTAAGACAATTTCCCTGTATTCTCCGTCACAATCCACAACATCAGATGCAACCGCAATATATCCCTTACACTTCTTTGCCTCTGTCTCGTCAAAGGCTTTTGACTTTATCGCAGACACAGGCAAAAATGTTGCTCTGCCAAGACGATTATTCTTTAAATATGCAATTGCAGTCTTCGCATCCTCTTCTGTCTCTGTTACTATATTCTGTCCAACATTACCAAGGGCAGTCTCAATTGCAGTTATGTATTTTTTGTCCGTGTGTATAAGCTGAGCAAGAGGTCCAAAAATATCTATATCACCAAGTTTGCCCTCATTAAAAGCGGTCATAACGCCTTTAACGCCCTTGGCATATCCTTCAAACTCACGCTCCATATCCATAAGCATTGTTCGCCTTGAACGTTTTTGAGACAACTCAAGTGTATGCTTGTTCTTTAAATCAAGTAAATGCTCGCTCTCTGCCTTTTTATCTTTGAGGTCATTTTCCATTTTGCGAAGCTTAACCTCTGCATCGAGTACATCGTCTTTATATTTCTCCTCACAAGTTGCCGCCTCTTGCATTCTGGCTGTCAACTCATCCCTGTCTTTATTTCTGTTCTCAAGCTCTTTGGAAATATCATCGCGCCTTTTTATAAAGCTATCGCTTAAAATTTTCATATTCTCAAGAGAGCTTCTAAGTGAATTAAGCGCAGATGTAATGTCAATGATTTGTGATTTCAGGGATTCAAGAAAACTGCTTTTTTCCCAAAAACTCTCTCCTGCTTTTGCAGCAAGGGCAGTAACCTCGTCAATTTCTTTATTATTACTGCTGTTTTCACTATTGAGTTCAGCAAGACGGGTTTTTTGTACTTCAAGCTCTTTATCCGCAAGCTTTACCCCCTCTAAAACACGATCAATTTCTATTTCAAGCCGTTCAATATTTCTCTCATTATGTTCAATATCATTTGATAAAATACCAATATTCTTCTCGGCCTCACTGATTTTCAGCGAAACACTTCTCTCTTCATCGGATATATGGGATATTTCCTCATCACAGATGCGTATTTCGTCATACATAGCCGAAATAGCATCGTCTGTTTTGGAAAGCTCTTTAGATATGGATTCAATTTGAAATTTTAAAATATCAAAATCCTCACCGAGATGAGACAACTCTTCTTTAATCTTATCTATATTTATAATAGAAACATTTATATCAAGACCGCGAAGCTCATCACGCAGAACAAGATATTTTTTTGCCTTTTCAGATTGTCTCGAAAGTGGCTCAAGCTGACCCTCAAGCTCGCTGAGAATATCCTGGACACGAGTTAAGTTGTCCATCGTCTGTACAAGCTTGCGCTCAGCTTCGAGCTTTCTGTACTTATATTTTGAAACACCTGCTGCCTCTTCAAAAATCTGACGTCTGTCTTCGGATTTGGTGCTTAGGATAGAATCAATCTTGCCCTGTCCAACAATAGAATAGCCGTCCCTTCCAAGACCTGTATCCATAAACAATTCATGAATATCCTTAAGACGACAAAGAGTTTTATTTATATAATACTCTCCCTCACCGCTTCTGTAAACACGGCGGGTAACCGTAATTTCAGGAAAATCAAGAGAAAAATATCCGTCTGTATTATCAAGTGTAAGGGTAACCTCAGCAAAGCCCAGAGCCTTGCGTGTCTCTGTGCCTGCAAATATTACATCCTCCATTTTACTTCCGCGCAGAGATTTTATACTCTGCTCGCCCATAACCCAACGGATGGCATCGGAAATATTACTTTTACCCGAGCCATTAGGGCCAACTATTGCAGTGATACCTGAATTAAAATCAAGATAAATTTTATCTGCAAAGGACTTAAACCCTTGCATTTCAATGTTTTTAAGACGCATTTTTCATTTCCTCTTCTGACTACAAATTTTTATCGTTTTAGGCTAATTCCGCTCCAAAGCCCTGGTCTTCAATCGCCGCAATTATATCCTCTGTGCTGATGTTGTTTTCATCAAATTCCACCTCAGCACATCCGCCGTCAAGATCAACTGCAAAGTCCGTTACTCCCGACAACCCACCTATAGCATTTTCTACTGCCACAACACAGTGCATACATTTCATACCATCAATATTTATTATCTTTTTCATAATAGTTTTCCCTTTCTTTTTAGCAACAACGAGTTTGTAACCACAGATACAGAGCTGAACGCCATCGCCGCACCTGCTATGATAGGGTTTAAAAAACCAAACGCAGCAAAGGGTATGCCTATGGTGTTATATATAAATGCCCAAAATAAATTCTGGTGTATCTTGCGCATTGTAAACTCTGAAAGCTTAAATACTGCAGGTACAAGCAACAGATTACCATTCATAAGCGTAATATCTGCCGCCTCCATCGCAATGTCTGTACCATTACTCATTGCAATCCCCACATCTGATACTGCAAGTGCCGGTGCATCGTTTATTCCATCGCCAACCATAGCGCAAACATATCCCATTTCCTTCAAGCTTTTTATATATTCTGCCTTATCCTCAGGCTTTGCTTCCGCAAGAAAACCCTCTATATTTAATTCTTTTGCTATGGCTGTCGCTGTTCTTTGATTATCACCTGTCAACATATAGGTTTTAATTCCCATAACGCTTAACTTCTCTATTGCCTCAGCAGAGGTTTCCTTTACAGAATCCGCCACAGCTATTATAGCTACAAGAATACTATCAAATGACACAAACATTACAGTTTTCCCATTATTTTCAAGGGTGACCGCAATATTCTCTGCATCCCCTGTTATATCAGTTTCAAATTTATGCATCAACTCTCTCGTGCCTGTTGCAACCGTTGTATTGTCAACTATTGCAGACACTCCCATCCCTGTATGTGACAGAAAATCCGATACACTCAAAAAATCATATCCACTGCAATACGCTGCAATTGCTCTGCCTAACGGATGCTCTGACATATTCTCAACTGCAGCTACTACCCTTATAATTTCATCCTCGCCCATTTCATCTGACAAAATGACAACATCTGTAACCTCAGGCTTACCTTTGGTTATTGTCCCTGTTTTATCGAGAACAACGGCGTTAATTTTTCTGACAGTTTCAAGATACTCTCCGCCTTTAATAAGTATACCCTTTTCTGCGCCAAGTCCTGTGCCGACCATAATGGCAGTAGGAGTCGCAAGTCCTAAAGAACAAGGGCACGCAATAACGAGAACGGATACTGCGTTTATAAGAGCTGTTTCTATATTTTTTGTAACAACAATCCACAGAACAAATGTTACAAGAGCAATTGCAAGAATTGTCGGAACAAATATAGCCGAAACCTTGTCCGCTATCTTTTGTATTGGAGCTTTATGCCCCTGTGCCTGTTTCACCATTTTTATTATTTTAGAAAGAGCCGTGTCCTTTCCAATATGGGTAACCTTAATTTTTAATGCCCCAAGACAATTTATCGTTGCACAAAAAACATTGTCGCCGACTTTTTTATCAACCGGAACACTCTCTCCTGTCAAAGATGCCTCATCAATACTGCCAAAACCATCAATAATCACTCCGTCTGCCGGAATGCGCTCGCCCGGTCTGACAAGAATTATGTCACCAACCTCAAGCTCGTCAATTTTTACTGTTTTTTCTGTACCGTCTTTTATAATTGTAGCTATATCGGGCTGCAGCTCCATTAGTTTGCGTATTGCATCAGAGGTTTTACTCTTCGCTCTTTGCTCCATTGTTTTTCCGAGCAATATCAAGGTAATTATCGTCATAGCCGATTCAAAATAAAGCCCCTCCATCGAACCGTGAATAACATTACCCGCTAAAATATTGTAGAGGCTGAAAAAATATGCAGCACTTGTACCAAGTGCTATCAATACATCCATATTAGGGCTTTTTGCACGCAGGGCAAGAAAGCCATGTTTGTAAAATCTGAAACCAATAATAAACTGTACCGGAGTTGCAAGTATAAGCTGAAGATATGGATTGTGAAGAAAGTGCACGGGGAGTCCAATCCAATCAAGGAGCATCCCCAAAATTAACGGAGATGTAAGAATTGCTGAAACTAAAAAGCTAAAAAAAAGGCTCTTTTCGGAAGATTTATCCTTCTTTTCTGACTCCTCATTATACACCTTAGCCCCAAACCCAAGCTTTTGTATTTTAGCAATTATATCTTCAACAGAAATCACCTCTTCGTCAAAAACCACAGAAGCAATCTCGCAAGTCAGGTTAACACTTGCCGAGGTAATACCGCTTGTTTTTGACAGAACACGCTCAATTCTTCCGCTGCAAGCAGCACAAGTCATTCCTGTGATTTTAAGTTCCGCGCGAAGCATTTATTTTACCTCCATTTTTTATTAAACCCTTTTTGATTCGTAATTTTTTATTGTATCTATTATGTAAAAAAGTGCCGCCATAAACATTGCGACAATCATCACAACTATTATTGACATAGCAGCAAATGTAGGTATGTTCTTCCACATTATCATTGTAAGCACGCCTGCATAAAAAATAACAGTTGACGCCTTACCATACCAGTTTGAACTGACAACAATTTTTTTAATATACAATATTCCGCCTACGATAATCATAGACACCTCTTTAACAATAACAAAAACAAGTAGCCATACAGGTATTATCTCTGCAACAACAAGGCAAACAACCGCAGTTATCTGCATGAGCTTGTCGACAAAGGGATCATACACCATACCAAATCTTGTGATCATATTATAATGCCTTGCTATGTACCCATCAACTACGTCGGTAAGCCCTGACAGAACAAAAATGAGTGCAGCAACAGACATATTTTCTTTTACAAGCATAAAGTACGCAAACACCGGCACAAGCGCAAGTCTTGCAGTTGTTAAAATGTTAGGTATCACTAAAAATCACCTCGCATACAACATATATATTCCTAAAATACCATACAGTGTAAATTATATCCTTTAAATAATTAAAAGTCAACTTATTTTTATAATAATTCCTATATAACAAGCCCACCGTTTGGACTTAAAACCTGTCCTGTTATAAAGCCCTTTTCGTCAGCAAGATAAACAATAGCCTTTGCTATTTCCTCTGCCTTACCGAGTCTGCCAAGAGGGGTGTCATCGCACAATGCATTTATAGCTTCTTCATCAAAATTTGAATTCATATCAGTATCAATAGCTCCCGGGGCAACACAATTCACCCTTATTCCCGATGGTCCGACCTCTTTTGCAAGGGCTTTTGTCATACCGATAACTCCTGCCTTTGCGGCAGAATAGGCAACCTCACACGCCGAACCCGTTATCCCCCATATCGAGGATACATTGATGATTGCACCGCTTTTGCGGCTTATCATCTGTGGTAAAACCTCTCTTGTGCAGTAAAAAACACCTGATAAATTTGTGTCGATTATCCTATTCCATTCCTCGTCAGACAGTGCATCGAACATAGAAAACCCCGCAACACCTGCATTGTTTACAAGCACATCAACTCTGCCAACCTTTGCAAACATCGTCCTTACTTCTTCTGCCTTTGATATATCAGCCTTTATTGCGGTGCCGCCAATTTCCTCAGCAAGCTTTATTGCCGCCTCCTGCGATTTATTATAGTTTATAATTACTCTGTCACCATTTTCAGCAAAAGCCCTTGCCGCAGCCGCTCCTATACCTCTTGATGCTCCTGTAATAAGTACATTTCTCATTTTCTTCCCTCCAGAATTCTATCTCTTCTTGGATTATATGAATGGCCGTGACATATTGCAATCGCCACCGCATCTGCAGTATCATCAGGTTTTGGAACACTGTCGAGCCCAAGCAGAAGCTTTACCATCTGCTGAACCTGATTTTTATCGGCTCTGCCGTAGCCCGCAACAGCTTGTTTTACCTGAAGAGGTGTATATTCAAAAATCTCAACTCCACGATTTATTGCAGATAGCAATATCACCCCTCTTGCCTGAGCAACGTTTATAGCCGTCTTCTGGTTACTGTTAAAGAACAATTCCTCTATTGCCATAAAGTCAGGCTTTGTTCTCTCAATGACATTATTCAAATCATCATATATCAGTTTAAACCTGTCCATCATATTCATATCAGCATCTGTTGTTATCGCACCGTACTCAACGACGCTAAACTTGTTATTCACATACTCCAAAACCCCATATCCGACTATTGCATATCCGGGGTCGACTCCTATTATCCTCATAAAACTTTATCTCCTTTTATCAAAAGTTTTGTTGGTTTTTTTGGTTAAATACTATTGCAAAATACACATTTCTGCGTTATAATAGATGAAATATATTATATTGTAACATATTATGGAGGAATTTACAATGGCAAAAGAGAAAGTTGTTTTAGCTTATTCAGGCGGACTTGATACATCAATTATCATTTCCTGGCTGATTGAAAATTACGATTACGAGGTTATAGCTGTCTGCGGTGACGTTGGACAGGGCAAAGAGACCGACGGACTTGAAGAACGCGCTAAAAAGAGCGGTGCTTCAAAGTGCTATATCGAGGACCTTCGCGACGAATATGTAGCAGACTATATCTTCCCTACCCTTAAAGCCGGCGCAGTATATGAGGGCAAATATCTCCTCGGCACATCACACGCACGCCCAATCATCGCGAAGAGACTTGTAGAAATTGCAGAAAAAGAAGGCGCAGTTGCTATCTGCCACGGTGCAACAGGTAAGGGTAATGACCAGGTTCGTTTTGAGCTTACAATCAAGGCTCTTGCTCCTCATCTTAAGATAATTGCTCCATGGAGAATATGGGACATCAAATCACGTGAGGATGCAGTTGATTATGCAGAAGCACACGGAATTGAAATTCCCGTTACTAAGAAGGATTTATACTCAAGAGACAGAAACATCTGGCATATCAGCCATGAGGGCATGGACCTTGAGGACCCCGCAAACGAGCCTCAGCTTGACAGTCTTTTAAAGCTTGGCGTATCACCAGAAAAGGCACCCGATAGCCCTTGCTATGTAACAATCGGCTTTGAGGCAGGCGTACCTGTATCAGTTGATGGCGAAAAACTCGCTCCACGTCTGCTTGTTGAAAAGCTTAACGAGCTTGGCGGAAAGTACGGCGTAGGTATCGCAGATATCGTCGAGGACCGTCTTGTTGGTATGAAGTCAAGAGGCGTATATGAAACTCCGGGCGGAACAATTTTATATACTGCAATAAACGAGCTTGAATATCTCTGTCTTGACCGTGACACTCAGGCGTTTAAGCGTCAGGCGGCAATCAAATTCAGTGAACTTGTTTATGACGGAAAGTGGTTTACACCGCTTCGTGAGTCACTCTCTGCTATGATTGACAAAATGGAAGAAACCGTTACAGGCGAGGTTCGCTTAAAGCTTTACAAGGGCAGCGTTACCCCTGCAGGTGCAAAATCTCCATACTCACTCTATAACGAGGACATTGCAAGCTTTGGAGATAGTAAAGAACTATACAGCCACAAGGATTCTGAGGGCTTTATCAACCTCTTTGGTCTCCCCCTCAAGGTCCGCGCGTTGATGGAGAAAAAGAACGAGAAATAATAGATTGAAAGGATAAATCGTTATGGCAAAGCTTTGGGGTGGTCGTTTTTCAAAAGCAACCGACACTATGGTAGATGATTTTAACTCATCCATCCGTTTTGACGCAAGAATGTACGCGCAGGACATCGAGGGCAGTATGGCACATGCCGAGATGCTTGGCAAACAGGGGATAATTCCAAAAGCGGATTCCGACCTTATTGTAAAAACTCTTGCAGAAATCAAAACAGATATTGAAGATGGCAAGGTTAACTTTGAAATTGATGCCGAAGATATTCATATGAACATAGAGACTATTCTTATTTCAAGAATAGGTGACGTTGGCAAACGCCTTCATACAGGCAGAAGCAGAAACGATCAGGTTGCTCTTGATATAAGAATGTATCTGCGCAGCGAGATTGATGAAATTCTTGCGCTTCTTGAAGACTTGAAAAATGTTATACTTGACATTGCAGAGAAAAATCTTGACACTATTATGCCGGGATATACTCATCTTCAAAAGGCACAACCTATCACTCTGGCGCACCATACCATGGCATACTTTGAAATGTTAAAGCGCGACTGTGACAGACTCGCAGACTGCCGCAGGAGGCTCAATATTATGCCCCTTGGCAGCGGCGCTTTAGCGGGAACAACCTATTCCCTCGACAGAGAATTTGTTGCTCAAAAGCTTGGTTTTGACGGCGTGACCCTCAATAGCCTCGATGGTGTTTCCGACCGGGACTTTGTATGTGAGCTTGCCTTTGATTTGTCAATGATAATGACTCATCTCTCAAGGTTTTCCGAGGAAATAATCCTTTGGAGCAGTCACGAATTTGGATTTATCGAACTCGACGATGCGTATAGCACCGGCTCGAGCATAATGCCGCAGAAGAAAAATCCCGATGTTGCAGAGCTTGTCCGCGGAAAGAGCGGCAGAGTTTACGGCTCGTTGATGGGACTTCTGACTATGATGAAGGGGCTTCCTCTTGCATATAATAAGGATATGCAGGAAGACAAGGAGCAGATTTTTGATGCCATTGATACAATAAAAATGTGCCTTCCCGTTTTTGCTAAGATGCTTGCCACAATGCGTGTAAAACGTGATGCTATGCTAAAGGGTGCAAAGGGTGGATTTACCAATGCCACAGATGTTGCAGATTATCTTGTAAAACATGGACTTCCGTTCCGTGATGCACACTCGGTAGTTGGTAAAATGGTTGCATATTGCATTGAGCACAACAC
>JAZNCD010000026.1:0-33446 GCA_045587365.1 Clostridia bacterium | reverse complement strand
GAAGAAAACTGTGCTGTTATGGCTGCAAAAGAAATTAAGGACTTCCTTGAAAATGGTAACATTAAAAACAGCGTAAACTTCCCCAACTGCGATATGGGCAAGGTTCACGATGCACGTGTGACAGTTCTTCATAAGAATGTACCGAGTATGATTAAGAATATTACTGATGTATTTGCAAGCAAGGGCGTAAACATTGATAATATGCTTAACAAGAGCAAGGGTGACAATGCGTACACCATGATTGATGTAAGCGGAAGATGCGATAATTCCATTATTGATGAAATTCAAGCAATGGAAGATGTAATTAAAGTTACACTTCTGTAAGATGATATATTGATGCAGTAAAACAGATGGTTGCGCATACAGAGAGTGATTTCGTATGTGAGGAAAGTCCGGGCTCCACAGGGCAAGGATGCAAGCTAACGGCTTGCGGAGGCGACTTTAGGGAAAGTGCAACAGAAAGATACCGCCGGCTTTGCCGGTAAGGATGAAAAGGCGAGGTAAGAGCTCACCCTACCCTTTGGTGACATTGGGTAGCTGTAAACCCCATCCGGAGCAACACCTGACAGGAAGGCTAAGTCGGCCCGACATCTTCCGAAAAGGTGGCACGAGATATATGGTGACATATATACCAGATAGATGACCATCCACGACAGAACCCGGCTTATGGTTTGCTGCATAATTATATATTGCCATAAGATGCCTGATATTGCAGCAGATGTAATATCAGGCTTTTTATTATTACAGGAGGAAGAATATGATTAATAAAAGTGTTACTGATTTGGTTGGAAGAACACCCCTGCTTGAACTTTGTAACATAGAGACGGATAAGGACCTATGTGCAAAAGTTGTTGCAAAGCTTGAATACTTTAATCCTGCCGGTAGTGTAAAGGACAGGGCGGCTCTTTATATGATAAATGATGCCGAAGAAAAAGGCCTTTTAAAGCCTGGCTCAACAATTATTGAGCCTACAAGCGGAAACACAGGCGTCGGACTTGCCGCAATTGCCGCGACGAGGGGATATAAGATGATACTCACTATGCCTGAGACAATGAGCATAGAGCGCAGAAAATTGCTTTCTGCATATGGTGCCGATATTGTGCTGACTGATGGTGCCAAAGGAATGAGCGGTGCAATAGAAAAGGCAGAAGAACTATTAAAGGTAACACCCGACGGTTTTATGCCTGGTCAGTTTGAAAATTTGGCAAATGCAAAGGCACATTTTGAAACAACAGGTCCTGAAATCTGGGATGATACCGATGGAGAGATTGATATTTTTGTGGCAGGCGTTGGAACAGGCGGTACAATAACAGGTGTGGGTGAGTACTTGAAATCCAAAAATTCTGACATAAAAATTGTTGCAGTAGAGCCTGCTAAGTCTCCGTATTTATCCGAGGGAAAATCAGGTGCACATGGACTTCAGGGTATAGGTGCAGGCTTTGTGCCTGAGGTATTCAATGTTGATATTTTGGACGAGGTAATTACAGTTGAGGAAGAAGATGCCTATATGATGGGAATAATGCTTGCAAAACGCGAAGGTGTTTTGACAGGCATCTCATCGGGGGCGGCGGCTTATGCGGCAACGGAGCTTGCAAAACGCCCCGAAAACAAGGGTAAGACAATTGTTGTTATGCTTCCCGATACAGGTGAGAGATATTTGTCAACAGATATGTTTGTATAAGATAAGGGCACTTATAAAAATAAGTGCCCATTTAAATTGAATAAAATTATGTATAATGAATATAATATAAAAAACACAATAAAAAGTATTGACAAACTGAGAAAATTTGCTATAATAAAAAAGTAGTTTTAAAGTAAATATATTCCTCTATAGCTCAGTCGGTAGAGCATGCGGCTGTTAACCGCAGGGTCGTTGGTTCGAGTCCAACTGGAGGAGCCAAGCACGAAGGGTACGCAAATTTGCGTACCCTTTGTGCTTTTCTTTTTTAGCTGATTTGAACCAACGAGCCTGCGAGCCGCTTTGCGGACGCAGGGGACCGAGCAGCGACCGCGTCCGGTGGACGAGGCAGGGAGCGCGGAGGTGGTGCCGCAACACAATGAAACAAGCTGATGAAAACAGCGCAGTTGAATTGATGTTGCAAACGGACGTGGTTCGAGTCCAACTGGAGGAGCCAAGCACGAAGGGTACGCAAATTTGCGTACCCTTTGTGCTTTTCTTTTTTAGCTGATTTGAACCAACGAGCCGGCGAGCCGCTTGCGGACGCAGGGGGACGTTTCCGAGCGCGCCCGGTGGGCGAAGCAGCGAGGAAAAAGGAGTGGCAGTAACACGGTGATTGGCAAGCGCAAAGTCGCGACGCCAGAGCCGATGTTACAACAGGACGTGGTTCGAGTTAGGCTGGAGGAGTCAGAAAAAAAGACGGATTTCGACAAAGAAATCTGTCTTTTTTTCAGCTAAATTCGCCTTGCGGCGAGCTAAATTGAGCAAGCTCAGCTAAATTGCCTGCGGCAGCTAAATCTGCTTCGCACGCTAAAAGCAAATTTAATTTAGCTACTCCGAAGGAGTTATTTAGCTATCGAATGAAATGCGATAATTTCGCTTTGCAACTTGTTGCAAAATTTAGCTAAAAACACATTGCATCTATTATGTAGCCGAAAGCCAAGCATAAAGGGTACGCAGTAGGCGTACCCTTTATGTATTTATTTCTCATTTAATAAAACATTTGCTACAAACATATCTTCTTCTGACAAAACAACAATTCCGTTTTGCAGAAGCATTTTTGCACATATGCCGCTGCCGGAGACCTTGTTGCCGCTGAATGTTCCGTCATAAACTGTCTTGCATCCGCAGGAAGGGCTGCCCTCTTTCATAATAGCGAAGCGCACATTATTTTCTTTTGCGATTTTAAGAGTTTCTTCAGCACCTTTGCGGAAGCTTTCTGTCACATCCTCGCCGGCACTGTTAATAACCTTATCACCCTGAATTTCTGCAGGAAGACGAGGGGTTTTTAATCCGCCAAGCTCCTCAGGGCAAACAGGAATAAGCATACCTCGGTTTTTCCACTCTAAAAACAACTCGTCCTTAAATATATTGCTTTTTGCATTATATCGTGTGCAGTGTCCGTAAAGACACGCAGATACAAGAATTTTTTTCATTTTAGTTATTCTCCTTCAAATGTTTTCTTCTGAAGATTAAAATGTCATCCGGAAGCTGAATTATTACTATTGCGGCAAACATTATTATGCAACCGATAATCTCCTTTGCAACAGGCAATTCACTCAGTATCACAATGCCTCCAAGCATAGCAAATACCGACTCCAGACTCATTATAATTGATGCAACAGATGGGTCGGCGTATCTTTGCCCGATGGGCTGGAGTGTGTAACCTACGCCGCAGGCAAATATGCCTGAAAACAGTATTGGATAAATACATTGCTTAACAATTTCGGGTGAAAAATTTTCAAAGATAAGCATCAGGATTATATTTATTACCCCACACACAAAAAATTGAATGCACGAAAATGCAATTGCTTCAACTTTTTGTGAATAATGGTCTATTACCATTATATGAAACGAAAATAATATCGCACATATCAATGTAAGAAAATCGCCGAAATTAACCTCGGTTGAGTTGCCACCCATAGAGAGCAGATACATTCCAAACAGGGCAATTATTGCACAAGAAATAGTTTTTCCCGTTATCCTTTTGCCAAGAAATATACTTATGATTGGAACAAAAATCATATACATAGCGGTAATAAACCCTGATTTGCCGGCTGTGGTGTAAATCAGACCATAGGTCTGGATTGTGCTTGCACCACACAATATTATTCCGCATATAACACCAGACTTAATAAGAGCTTTGTCAGAATATGTGTTTGTTTTAATATATTTTTTT
Source organism: Clostridia bacterium (assembly GCA_045587365.1). Lineage (GTDB taxonomy): Bacteria > Bacillota > Clostridia > Monoglobales > Monoglobaceae > UMGS1820. The sequence continues at coordinate 29,589 of JAZNCD010000026.1, read as the reverse complement.
CTGTTGAATAATGCAATAGGAAGAAGAACTAAAGAGCCGATAAGCATCCGCAAACCATTAAAGGTATTTGGACCAATCAGCTCCATTCCCTGACTTTGGGCAACAAAACCCATACCCCACACAAATGCCATAAGCATTAAAATCATATTGCCTTTTAACCTTTGCTTTGTCATTATATATCACCCAAAATTTCTTAAAAATATCACATAAAAACTCGAAGCAAGTATGTGCTTGCCCCGAGTTGGTACGCCTGATGCGATTCGAACGCACGACCTTCAGAGTCGGAGTCTGACACTCTATCCAACTGAGCTACAGGCGCATATTTTACACAATTGATATTTTATCATATGTAATACCAAATTTCAAGTAAAAATAGCTTATTTTTATACTCTGGGTAAAAAATAGACGAGATGTTATCTCGTCTGGGAGCAATAACATTTATTTGTCATATTGAGCGCAGCGGTGGGTTATTTGTTTTAGTTCGCCATTTGCCCGAAGCATAGAAGCAAACGCCAATTATAATTGGTACAAAGCCGGCTATGGCGTCGCCATACCAGAAGCCAAGACATTCCATCGAAAGTCCAAAGCCAAGAAGAGCGGCAATTCCTATACGGCTGATTACGCCGTCAATTATTGCAACTGCAAGGTTAAGTCTTGTGTTGCCCGAGCCGTTTATAATAGAAAAGCTGATGCTTCGTGTTCCTGCTCCAAAAAGATTAAGAATAATCGGTGATATAAGGATTGGGGCAATAGCGAGGACTTCCTTGTCGGTAGTAAATGCAGAAAATACCTGTGATGGGAAGACAAATATAACGATTGTGCATAAGATTGCAACCAATGCACCGCAATATGCAACTGTACAAAGGATTGACGGAATTCTCTCGTCCTTCTTTGCACCTAGGTTTTGACCAACCATTGCACTGCCTGCGGTTGTAAATGAGTTTGAAACAATTGCACTCATTGTGTTTATCTTGTTATATACACCGGCAAGGGCAGAGAATACAACCCCGAACATATTTATCCATGCCATAAGAATTATTTTGGACAAGCTGATGGCTGCAGCCTGTATGGCCATTGGCACGCCAAGAGCAATAATTTTTGATAATGATTTTCTCTCTATGGCAAAGCTTTTTAGTTTAAAGTCAAAACCAAAGGCTTCTCTGTGATAATACAGATAGATAAGGGATACTATAAAGCTTACACCCTGACCTATTACTGTTGCAAGAGCTGCCCCAAATACTTCCATGTCCATATATGCAACAAATATAATATCAAGGACAATATTTAAAATTGCTGCAATTGCTATAAAAACAAAAGGCCTTTTGCTGTCACCCATTCCGCGCAAAATCGCACTGACGATGTTATAGCCGTAGATAAATACAAGACCTATTATGCATGTAACGGTGTAGTCCATTGTATATTTGTATGATTCAACAGGTGTGTTAAGCCAGCCAAGAATAGAATCTCTTATAAGATAGCATACAACAGATAATAAAACAGATGCAATCAGCAGGAATGTAAACATTGTTCCGATTGTGTGTCTGACACGCTCTTTATCACCTGCGCCAACATCCTTTGCAATCAATACCTGTCCGGCAGAAGAAAAACCCATAGCCACAAATGTGATTAAATGCAAAATATCTCCACCGATTGATACGGCGGACATACCTGAACTTCCGATATATTGTCCAACAACTATCATATCAACGATATTATATATTGCCTGAAGTGCATTAGAGAGGAAGAGGGGAAAAGCAAACTTTAACAGAAGTTTGGCAACATTTCCTTTTGTTAGGTCTTTGACCATTGTTTTGCTCATATTATGTAATACTCCTTTTGTTTAGTTAAATGTGCTTTGGGTTAAATCGATTGGTATCTCGCATGATATGGAAAGACTATCACAGGTTACACGGCATTCGTATGCAATGATATGTACGCCGCACTTTTTTGCTTTGCACAAGGCCGCTGCAAAGGCGGCGTGGCGTTCTTTGTTTGGAGTAAAAAGGTTTACTCCGCCCATTTGTATAACAAATATAATATAGGCGTTTTTGCCCGACTTTACAATATTACAAAGCTCGTTAATGTGTTTTATTCCACGCTCTGTTGGTGCATCGGGAAAGGATGCAACTCCGTTGTTTTCGAGTGTAACCCCTTTAACTTCCACATAACCTTCATTTCCGTCAACGTCGGTAATAAAAAAGTCAAGACGTGAATTCCCAAGGACAAATTCAGGTCTAATGTAATTTATTTTACCAAAATTGGGCAGTGTAATTATATTGGCTTCAAAGGCTTCTTTAACGACCTTGTTTGGCGCCTGACTGTCCATATTTATCATAATTTTACCGTTTTGGATTTGCTTTTCAACTCCGATAAGAGAATATTCATATTTTCTTTTGCCCATATTATGGCTAAAATCCTCAAGGTAGACAGTTGCACCCTCGACAAGTAGTTCCCTGCATCTGCCCGTGTTTTTTACATGGGCATAAGTTTTTGCACCATCAATCAGAACTTCTGCAACAAAACGATTTGGCCTGTTTATGAAGGTTCCTTTTATAATTTTTTCGTATTTCATAATTATACCTAATTCAGATAACAAAATTTTACTTGTTTGTTTTACAGCAAAAGACCTGTCAAATGACAAGTCCTTTTCTGGGAAAACAGAACCATAGAGATATTTTAATTTTAGCTAAATTTTGCAACAAGTTGCAAAGCGAAATTATTGCTCCGCAATAGCTAAATAACTCCCTCGGAGTAGCTAAATTAAATTTGTTTTTAGCGTGCGAAGCACATTTAGCTGCCGCAGGCAATTTAGCTGAGTTTGCTCAATTTAGCTCGCGATAGCGAATTTAGCTGCATTGCTTCGCAATGCTCGTGTCAAGTCAGGGTTAACAAATTACTCAAGGTAAATTATCTCTTCTCGATCATCGTAATGCTTGGCATCGCCACTGTACAAGAAACAAGCCCTTCTATAAATTATTTCACCCATGTTTATAACTTTTATTTTTTTATATATTTTACCCCTGTATTATAATATAGAATTTACAGATACGTCAACTATTGTTTAAAAGTTTATGTGATATGATTTTTTTGATAAAATAACCCCATTGTCCATTTGGACAATGGGGTTTAATTACAGTATTATACAAATCAGACCGCCGGAGCCTTCGTTAATAATTTTTTGCAGGGTTTCCTGAATTTTAAGTCTTGCGTCCTCGGGCATACGATACAGCTTGTTATGAAGTCCCTCGTTTACAAGTTCGTGAAGTGACTTGCCGAATATATTTGACTCCCATATTTTTATTGGGTCACTCTCAAATTCGTTAAGCAGATAATGCACAAGCTCCTCCGATTGCCTCTCTGTCCCAACAATTGGACTGACCTCGGTTTCAACGTCTGCCCTTATCATATGTATAGACGGTGCACTTGCTTTAAGTCTTACACCAAACCGACTGCCCTGCTTTACAATTTCGGGCTCTTCAAGGCTCAGTTCATCAAGAGTGGGCGAAACAATACCATAGCCAAGTCTCTCTACCTGCTCAAGAGCGGGAGCAAATTTCTCATATCTTTTTTTGATTTCAGAAAGCTCCTGTAAAAGTCCAAGCAAGTTACTCTTGTCAGCAATAGAAAATCCCGTTTTGTTCTCTACCATATCATAAAACAGATTTTCGTTAACCGACATATTTATCTCAGCTACACCCCTGCCCGGAGAAATTGTATCAATCATTGCCTTGTCTATAAAGTCATACTCCATCAGTTTAGACGGAATGTTGAATATATCAGATATTTTTGAAGCACCGCCAAAGCTTTCAAAGACAGCATTGTTGACATCTTCCTTCAGCTTGCAACCATCTTCAAGGGCAGATATCCACTCGGGAATATAAAAGCCCACCTGACACACAGGGAACTCATACAATATGCTCTGCATTATATTATCTATATCATTTTTTGTAAGGGTCATACAGTTCATCGGCATAACCATTACGCCGTACTTTTCTTCAAGCTTCTTTTTGCACAGCCTTGCTCTTTCCGACTCAGGTGATGACGAGTTCAGTATAACAACAAAGGGCTTATTTATTGCCTGAAGTTCAGATATAACCCTTTCTTCTGCCGGCTCATAATCCTCTCGCTCTATATCCGTTATACTGCCGTCTGTTGTAATAACAATTCCAACCGTCGAATGCTCCGAAATCACCTTTTTTGTTCCGATTTCTGCTGCGGTTTCAAAGGGCATCGGCTCACTTGACCAGGGGCTTACAACCATTCTCGGGATTTCATCTTCTATATGTCCAAGGGCACCATTTACAATGTATCCGACACAGTCAATCATTCTGACATTAAATGCCAAGGACTCAGAAAGTGATACCTCGACTGCTTCGTTTGGAATAAACTTAGGCTCGGTTGTCATTATTGTTCTGCCGCCTGCACTTTGAGGAAGCTCGTCAAGAGCTCTCTGTCTTTTATGTTCGTTATCAATATTAGGCAAAACAAGTAATTCCATAAACTTTTTAATAAAAGTAGATTTACCCGTCCTGACAGGACCTACAACCCCAATGTAAACATCACCCTGGGTTCGCTCCGCTATATCGCGGTACACATTATATTCTACCATCCAAAATTCCCCCATCTTTGTACTTTATTGTTTTCACAATCTGTACGTCCGTTTTTAATACATTCTATGAGGGAAGTTTTTGCATTATGACAAGTATTGCAAAAAGAAAAGGGAGCCACAGCTCCCTTTATATTACATTACATATAACAATATAAGCAAAAAATGCAGTACACTTCCTATCACGCAAAAGAGATGAAACACCGAGTGCATCCATTTTTTGTTTCTGCCAACTCCATAAAATATGGCACCGACCGTATAGGAAAGACCACCGGCTAAAAGCATAGCAAAGGCGCCCCAGCCAAGAAGTGAAATAATCAGGTTAATTCTTACGATGATACACCAGCCCATAACAAGATAGCAAATCATAGAAAAAACATTGTACTTTTTTAAATCTATGGAATTTAACACTATACCAAGTATTGCAAACGCCCAGATTATTCCAAAGATAACCCAACCCTCAGCGGTGCTGTGCTCCCTTATGGTGCAAAGTGCAATGGGAGTATAAGTTCCTGCAATCAATATAAATATCGAGCAATGGTCAATCACCTGAAACACCTTTTTTGCCATCAGGTCAGGTTTTAAACCATGATATATGCTTGACATTGTATAGAGCACAAGCATTGTTGAACCAAATATTACGCCCGAAACAACCCCATATACATTACCACGAAGTGCAGCAAACACGCTGCAAAGCACAATTGCGGCAATTCCCATTGCACCACCGACAATGTGTGAAACCATATTAAATATTTCCTCGCCTTTACTGTAAATGGGCAAAATTCTGTCAGCAAGCCTTGTTCTCTTCATTATGTCCGCCTCCGAAAATCATTTGTGATACTAATTATTATATTACAGACGCCATCTTTTGTCAAAGATTTTTTACCTCTCAGTTAGTTCAGTATTACTATTCCAATATTTAAGTACAAAGCAAATGCACACCATAAAAGGTATGGAATAAGCAATGCCGCAGCGACTGAATTTACCTTGCCAAAATAAAATATATTCAGTGCAATCAGTATAATCAGCAAAACAAGCCAGATTGCCGCAAACAAATACCACCCAAGGTTAAAAAATACAATTGTCCACAAAAAATTAAATATAAGCTGTACTGCAAAAAACAAATAACCCGCTCTTTTATCCTCACTTTTACCACTACTGTCTCTTATTATATAAAGAGATATACCCATCAAGACGTATAAAATTGACCATACAACCGGAAACAAAAGTCCCGGCGGCGACAGTGGTGGCGATATAATGCGAGTGTATATATCCATTGAATTCCTTGTAAGTGCCGACGCCAGCAATCCTGTCAGAACAGGAATTAAAATGCTCGATATCAGCTTTCTTAAATTTATAGTATGTAACATAAAAACACCCCTTGATAAAAATTATTCAAGGGGTGGATATATTATTCTCAAAAATTACATTAAAGCCTCAACTGCCGTACTCAAATTTGCAAAAAGTGCACCTAGCAATTCCTCAGAATTGCCGCTGATTTTCCATTTGTCACCACTCTTTGTCATTGTTACATCTACCGACTTCGTCGTTTGTGCATCGCCGCACTCATTTATTGCTTTTATCATCTGCTCAGTAATTATCTTTTGATAGTCTTCTTCTGCCATGGTTGAAATCATTGCTTTATAGTCCTTGCTGCTCACAAGGGTATTTACGTTGTCTATATACTGCTTGACAATCCCGGAATAGTCCACAGTTGTTATATCTACATTCAGTTTTACGGCAGCGCTGCTAACCCTCTCGGCAGAATTAACCTTATAATTCATTTTTGAGAGCGTAAATACCAATGCATCTGAAAATTCTTCTCCGCTTGTCCCCTCAATAAAACCAACAATCTCCGAGAAATTATAAACCTCGTTTATTTGTTCTGTGTCAGCACTTTTAAAAGCCGTCATTATCTTTTCAAAATCCGCCTGAGCATCTGTTGCGGCTCCAGAGCACCCTGAAAGAAGCACTGTAACCAAAAGCAACAGGACAACTAAACGCAAGCCTTGTATTTTTATCATATTGCTCACTCTCCATTTATCTTTGTGCATCATCACACAACATAATCAGCAACTTTCCACTACTGAAGTTCACCATAGCAACCTCTGCTTCTCCAAACTCATTGCTCGATGCCTGAACAAGGTCACACTGAAGCCTCATACCATCCGCAGAATATTTAAGCCCACTGACAGAAAATCCTTCTACGCATCCTCCAAAAGGAAAAAAAGACACATATTTCTTTTTGGATTTGTTTAAAGCAAAAGGTTTATCCGCTATCCATATTTCGTTATGCCTATCTGTAATTTTTATGTTAACGCCTCTGTTTAATCCATATGCCAAAAGACAATAATGAGAAAATTCGTGATCACGCCTGCCCCCAAGCCCGCCAATTATCTCAATCTCTTTTGCGCCGCTCTCTACGGCATAATCAACACAACGCTGCGTATCGGTATAATCCTTCTCGGCAGGACATATTATTGTCTTTGCACACTCAGGATATTTTTCTCTCCACGAATCATTGTCGCCTATTATGACATCAGGTACAAGCCCAAGCTCTTCCATATGAGAAAGACCGCCATCTGCACATATAAGAAAAATCCCTTTAAAGTTTTTTGTTCTTAAATAATCATAGTCTTCGATTATTCCGTTACAAAAAATTGCTGCTTTTTTCATATCAGAACCTCACAAATTACTACCTGATGACTGTTTTGCTATTTCTTTAAGCTTTAAAACTGCCCCCGATACGTCCTCTGCACCAAAAACAGCAGAGCCTGCAACAAAAACATTGGCACCTGCCTCTGCCGCCATATGTATAGTTTTTTCACCAACGCCGCCATCTACCTCGATATCAAGAAGCGGATATTTCTCGGCTGCAATATCGGAAACCCATTTAATTTTCGAGTTCATCTCTTCAATATACGATTGTCTGCCAAAGCCCGGCTCAACCGTCATAATCAATACCATATCAAAATACTCAATTATGTTCTCAATTACATCAATTGGGGTTCTGGGTTTTACAGTAATTCCTGCTTTTACGCCCTTATTATGTAGTGCATTGGCAATTTCTATAAGTTTATCATCATTTTCTACTGCCTCGTAATGAACAGTAATCATATTAGCACCTGCATTTATAAAATCCCCCATATATTTTTCAGGGTCAGTTATCATAAGATGCACATCAAAAAACATACTGCTATGAGGACGAATAGCTGCCACTATCTGCGCCGAATAACTAAGATTTGGCACAAAATGCCCATCCATTATATCAAGGTGCAACCACTGAGCGCCTGCATTTTCAACTTTTTTTACTTCCTCCGCTAGCTTTGCAGCATCGGCTGCCAATAGCGACGGCGCAATAATTATATCCTTCATAATGTCCTCCACATACTATTATCTTCTTTGGGCTTTTTTTACCTCTTCTGATATCCTGACATAGCTCTCATGTCTGCTTTTTGATATTTTACCTTCTGCCAATGCATCAAGAACCGCACAGCCTTTTTCAACAGTATGACTACAATCCCTGAATCCACATTCATCCGTAAAAGGAGCAAATTCACGGAAAAGCTCCGAACAATTTTCAGTTTCAAGAAGTGAAAAATCAAGGGTGCCAAATCCGGGCGTATCTATAATGTAGCCTCCGCCATCTAAGGGCACAAGCTCGCTATGACGGGTGGTATGCTTTCCTCTCTCCACCTTTTCGCTCACCATCCCTGTTTCGAAATTCTCTCCACCTGTTATGCAGTTTAATAAACTCGATTTGCCAACTCCCGAATTTCCTGCAAAAACAGTAATGTTATCCGAAAGCTTTTCCTTAAGCAAATCAATATTTTCGTTGTTTTTTGCACTAAGAGGAATAACAGAAAATCCGGCATTATTGTATATATCACAAATCTCCCTGCCCTCGTCTATATCCGTCTTGTTTACACAAATCAGTATTTCAATTCCCAAAAGCTCTGCCGAGGCTAAAAGCTTGTCTATCATATACAGATTTGGTTTTGGATTTGCAGTTGCAAGAACAACTGCCATCTGAGTAACGTTGGCAACAGGTGGACGAAGCAAAACATTCTTCCTTGGCAAAATTTCATCAACCGCTCCGCTTCCAGATACACCATCTACAACAATGCTTACTCTATCCCCAACAAGAGGAGTTATCCCCGCCCTGCGGAAGCTTCCCCTTGCTCTGCACTCAAAACACCCATCGGCGGTGTCTACATAGTAGAAACCGCCGATTCCTTTTGTTATTATTCCATCAATACTTATATTGTTTCCGTTTGTTTGCATATATTATTCTTCCAATGCTCCGCCTGCCGGTGGTTGACTGGTCTCGGGAGTAGTTTCTCCTCCCTGAGAATTACCTGTGTTTCCGCCGTTACTTTCGGTTGTTGAGCCATTGTTGCCTTCATTTGTGCCATCAGACACAGATGGTGTCTGATGATTGTTTTCGGGAGTAGTGTTTGTCTGCCCGTTAGATGGTGTGTTATTCTCAGTTGTGGGGGTTTCTTCCTTCTCATCTTCCTTGCCGTCGCCCTTGCTCACATAAATTGTAACAAGGCCACCCTCGGAAATTTCTGTACCCTCCAGCGGGTCCTGAGTTATAACTGTATCTTTTTCCTTAGAGCTGCTCTCTTTTTCCACAACATTTACCTTAAATCCATCTCTTACAATAAGATTTTTGGCTTCATCAACCTTCATATCTGTGTAATTACCAACGGCCTTTATTTTGTTGCCTGAGCTTACTATAACTCTGATTACAATATCATTGTGCTTTACAACCTTTGAGCCGGCTCCCGGGTCCTGTTCTAAGATTGTGCCGGCTTCCTTATCGCTGAGCTTTTCTGACTGTTTAATTATGCTGAAGCCTTCATTTCTATACTGTCTTTGTGCATCTTCAAGCTTCATATCTACTACATTCGGGACTTCAATCTTTTCGTTTGAGCCAAAAATTCCATTTATAATGCCTGAAAAACCAATCCACATCAGGGCAATTACAGCTATCGCCGCTCCGATTGCCACAATGGTTACTCTGCGTTCTTTTTTCTTTTGTTCCCTTATAGCTCTTTTTCTATCAATATTTCTCAGTCTGCTCTCCTCCATTTCTTCGTCAATTTGTTTTGCGTACTCATCATATTTTTCTTTGTTTTGCCTTGCTTTATCGTTATATCGGTCAAGCATATCATCATCTATCGCGCCGCGTTTTTTGGTCACGCCTATATCGTCATCATCAGTAACAAAGTCAGGTATATCAACGCCAATCTGTGCTTCGGGATTTTTAATAACAGTTCTCAAATCCTTTAAGAACTCCCCTGCGCTTGCATATCTTTGTGCCTGCTCTTTGTTCATTGCTTTCATCACAATGTATTCCATAGCATTTGGAATACTGTTGTTTAAAATTCTCGGCAGAACAGGTTTTTCCTGAATATGCTTTATTGCAATGGCAACAGCCGAGTTATCATCAAAAGGCACCCTGCCTGTCAGCATCTCATAAAGCACTACACCAAGAGAGTATATATCTGTACTTTCGCTTGTATAACCACCTCTTGCCTGTTCAGGTGACAGATAGTGAACAGTACCAATCGTAGAATTTGCAGTTGTAGTTGTTGCCTGTGTAGTTGCCCTTGCAATACCAAAATCAGTAACCTTGAGGACACCACCCTCTGTCATAATTATATTCTGCGGCTTTATATCCCTATGTATTACAGATTTTTTATGCGCCTCTTCAAGACCCTCGCATATCTGTGCCGCAAATTCAGCCGCCTGACGCCACTGAATAACATGTTTTTCGGCTATATACTCCTTAAGAGTAATTCCCTCTATGTATTCCATAACAATATAGTAAAGTCCGTTTTCGACTCCGACATCGTATATGGATACAACGTGCGGATTTGAAATCCTCGCTGCCGCCTGCGCCTCTGTATTAAAACGATGCACAAACTCTCTGTCATCTTTAAGTTCTTCTTTTAACACCTTTACTGCAACATAACGGTTAAGAAGGTTACATCTTGCCTTGTAGACATGAGCCATCCCTCCTTTGCCAACTTCTTCAAGTATTTCATAACGACCTGCAATAACTTTTCCAACTAAATCCATAATTTTACCTCCTATTTAAACCGGATACATATAACGGTGATATTATCAAGTCCGCCGCTTGTTTTTGCAGCATCAATCAGTTTGCAGACCGTATCTTCCGAATTCTTTCCGTCTTTTACAATTTCACTTATCTTGTCATCATCTATCATTGAGCAAAGACCATCACTGCACAAAATAACTGTATCACCCTTGCTGCATTTATGCTCAAATATATCCGTCTCTACCTCTGCATCTGTTCCGACAGCACGGGTAATAATATTCTTTTGCGGGTGGCATCTTGCCTCTTGTTTAGTAATGGTGCCACTCATAACAAGCTCTGCTACCACAGAATGATCTGTCGTGATTTGCAACACATTATCCTTATGGAAACAGTAAGCCCGACTGTCACCGACATTTGCAACATATATTTTTTTGTCACACACAACCGCCGCAACAATTGTTGTGCCCATACCGCTATGCTCGCTGCTCTCCTGTGACCGTTTGTAAACATACGCATTAGCCTCGTCAATGACATCACTCAAAATTTGTGGAATTTCTTCCGGAGAAACATCACAAATCACTTCCTGCAGCTTATCGGCAATATATGTAGCCGCACTCTGACTTGCAACCTCTCCGGCATTGTGACCTCCCATTCCGTCTGCAACAAGAAAGAATCCTCTCTCCATCGCCTCGTCAAACACATGTACGCAGAAGCTGTCTTCATTAAGCTCTCGTACACATCCAACATTGCTTGCACCAAATGTTTCTATCACTATACCACCTCCTAATACTTTTTCGCCCGATAATTTGCTACAGGCGACGCAGGGCAGACGCTCTCAACTGTCCGCAGGCGGCGCTTATATCTGCGCCCATTTCTCGTCTTATCGTGGCGGATATACCGCCTTTTTCCAATATTCTTCTGAATTTTTCAACAGCATTTTTATCGGAGGAAACAAAGCCTGTCTCCTTTACCTCGTTTACAGGAATAAGATTTACATGGCAAAGCATCCCCGATATTAATTTCAAAAGCTCTTCCGCTTCTGCTGGAGTATCGTTTACTCCCCTAATCAATGTATATTCAAAGGAAATTCTTCTGTTTGTCTTTTTGATATAATAGTTACAAGCATCCATAAGCTTATGTATGTTGTACTTTTTGTTGACAGGCATTATCTCAGAACGCTTTTCGTCATTTGTTGCGTGAAGCGATACAGAAAGGGTAATCTGAAGCTCCTTATCTGCAAGTTCTTTTATTTTGTCAACCAATCCACAGGTTGACAGAGATATGTGTCTGTGCCCGATATTCAGTCCAAGAGGATTGTTTACGTTTTCAAGAAAACGCATTACATTCCCAAAGTTATCAAGAGGCTCGCCCATTCCCATCATAACAATGTTTGAAATCCTCTCGCCCAAATCCTTTTGCACAGTCATTACCTGACCGATAATCTCACCGGCTGTAAGATTTCTCACCTTTCCGCCACGTGTCGATGCACAGAAAGAGCATCCCATCGCACAACCAACCTGAGATGATACGCAAATCGTATATCCATGGTGATATTTCATCAAAACAGATTCGATAAAATTCCCATCATCTAATTGTAACAGATATCGCCTTGTTTCGTCAATACGGGAAATAAATTTTTCTTTAATTTTTAAATTGTTTACGCAGTATTTGTCACTCAGCTTTTCTCTCAGGGCCTTTGGAATATTATTCATATCGTCAAAGCTCTCTGCACCGTCATAAATCCACTTAAATATCTGCTTTGCTCTGAATTTTGCCTCGCCCAGCCCTGTCAGAATTTCTTCAAGCTCTGCGAGAGTATAGTCCTTTAAATTTTCCATCATAACTTCCTTATTTTCTCTTGAGAGAACAAATATAAAATCCGCTTCCCCCTGTTTCGTGGGCAAGATACAAGGTTTCGCTCTGTTTCTCAAAATCATCGTGTGTTTTCAAAAACTCTTCAATTATGTCTGTGTTTTCTTCTCTGAGAATTGTGCATGTAGAATAAACAAGAGTGCCGCCGCTTTTTACATATGTAGCGGCAGAGTTTAAAATATTCTTCTGCATGGTGCAGAGTGCACCTACATCCTCTGTCTGTCTGTTCCATTTTATATCTGGCTTTTTATGAATTACACCTATGCCCGAACAGGGAACATCTGCAAGAACTCTGTCGGCAGTTTCTTTAAGTTCATCTACCGGTGTTTCCGAGTTGTGGACCATTGCTTCAATGCAATTAAGTCCAAGCCGCTTTGCGGCATTTTCTATCAACTTTATTTTATGGGGATGAACATCAAAAGCAATAACTCTGCCTCTATTCCCCATAAGCTCGGCAATATGGGTGGTCTTTCCGCCCGGGGCAGAGCAAACATCTATAACCGTCTCACCGCTCTTTGGCGAAAGAGCAATCGCCGCCCTCATAGAGTTTATATTCTGAAGGGTATAACACCCATCCTTGTATGCCTTTGATGAATTTACATCTATTGCACCATTTATTATAAGACAATCTTCTTCATCACCACGGGATGCACTTATCCCCTCTTTGTCCAATATTTTAATAAGTTCTTCCGGGTTTGTCTTTGTTCTGTTTGCCCTTATCATCGCAGGATGCGGCAAGAGGCTGTCTCTCAATATAGCTTCGCTTGTATCTTCGCCAAACTGAGAAATCAATTTTTCTACAAGCCACTTTGGGCACGAATATAAGACCGACATTCTCTCTGCCATATCATCCCCGGATGGCTCGGGCAGTGCATCAAGATTTCTTGATATGCTTCTCAACACACCGTTCACATACCCCTTTGCGGCATTGTGGGCATACTTTGACGCAAGCTTTACCGATTCGTTGCACGCAGCAGAGGACGGCACCTTATCCATCCATATCAACTGATACACACCACACCTGAGTATCTGCAAAACCCGCGGGCTCAGCTTCTTAAGCTTCATTTTTGAGTAAAACTGAATTATATAATCTATCCTCAACTTATTTCTCAGCACACCCATTACAAGCTCGTTTACAAAGGCTCTGTCTCTGCCGTCTATATCAGCTGATGCATCTATAATGGCTTTGGTAGAATATGCACCCTCGTTTTCAATTTTAAAAAGTGCAGACATTGCCGCATCTCTTGGATTTGCTCCCAATTTAATCTCTCCTGTTCCCAAAAACAAGTATCAGTCTCAGTAAACTCAAAATTGAACTTACCGCCGCCGCAACATAGGTCATTGCCGCAGCTTTTAAAACCTTTGAAGCACCCGTAATTTCTTCAGGGGTAAGCATATTCTGCCCCTCCAGAGTTGCAAGAGCACGACGGCTTGCATTAAACTCAACAGGCAGGGTAATCAGCTGAAATAAAACTGTTGCGGAAAACAATACGATTCCTATCTCTACAAGAGATGGTGCAGATAAAAGCAATCCAATAAGCAAAAGTGGCATAGACATCACATTGCAAATATTAACCGCAGGAACTATTGCGTTTCTCACACGAATCGGCGAATATCCCGTCGCATGCTGAATAGCATGGCCTACCTCATGGGCAGCTACTCCTATTGCGCCGACAGACGTACTGCTGTAAGTCGCATCAGAAAGCCTTACTACGTTTGTCCTCGGGTCAAAATGGTCTGTCAAATCACCCGATATATGCTCAACCTTTACTGAGTACAGACCGTTCATATCAAGAATCTTTCTTGCAGCATCTGCGCCCGTATAACCAAATCTGTTGTACACATTTGAATACTTTTTAAATGTTGAAGTAACCTTTGCCTGCGCCCATAGTGATAATATTATTGCAGGCAATAATATTATCCATGATGTATCAAAATAATATGGAAAAAACATACTTTATTTCCTCTCTTTTAATTTAATATTATATTTTCGTCAACACTGTGTCCGTTAAGGTAGCCCGAAACCGACATACGCTTTCCGCCTTTAAACTGTATCTCGTCGATAAGAATACTCATGCCGTCGCCACACACAACCTCAAACATCTTATCCGTAACCTTGAATTCTCCGCAGTTTCCCTTTGCGGTATGCCCCATTCTGGCATGATAAATTTTCAAAACCTCATCACCATACATAGTATAGCTCGCAGGGAAGGGATTGAGACCTCTTATAAGATTGAGAATTTTATGGGCAGGCTCGCTCCAGTTAATATGCCCTGTTTCTCTGGAAATCATAGGGGCATAACAAGATAAATCATCATTTTGTTTTTCTCTTGGCAATTCTCCCTCTTCTGCTGCAGCAACCGTTTTTGCAATCAGGTCTGCGCCCATTTGTGATAATCTGTCGTGGAGGGTTTCATATGTGTCCTCAGGAGAGATAGGTGTAAACGATTTAAAAATCATATCGCCAGTATCCAATCCCTTTTCCATATACATAGTGGTTATACCCGTCTCTGTCTCGCCGTTTATAATGCTCCACTGTATTGGCGCCGCACCTCTGTATTTTGGCAAAAGTGACCCGTGAACATTGATACAACCATATTTGGGAAAGTTTAAAACATATTCGGGTAATATTTTGCCGTAAGCAACGACGATAATAACATCTGGATTGAGCTGCTCAAGCTCGGGCAAAAACGCTTCGCCTTTCAAGGTTTCAGGCTGAAAAACGGGAATGTTATTCTCCTCTGCACGCACTTTGACAGGCGGCGGCATCATCTTGTGACCTCTGCCCTTTGGCTTATCGGGCTGAGTAACAACTCCACAAATATTATGCCCCTCTTTAATAAGTATGTCAAGACATGGCACCGCAAATTCAGGTGTACCCATAAAAAGTATCTTCATAAGTTAAATTCCTTTCACTCAAAAATCATTTAGTGTTTAAAGACATTGTTTAGTTAAAGCTCCTTGCCCATATTACCAATGAATCGTGATAGATATTTTCATAAACATCTTTTTTCATTTGCTCTGTTACAGGCCCGTTATGGCTCATCTTATCAAGTATTACCGTCTGAAGCTCTTCAACCGTCATCTCTTCATATGTCTTATTTCTCTCTGTTGTCTTATTTTGTTCTGTCTCTGTTTCAACAGGCTCTTCCGCCCATTCAGGCTCGGGCAAATCAACAATTTCTGCCTCGGCAACATTTTCGCAAACATTAACTTCAATTGGCTCTGTAAATTCATCTGCCTGACATACAGGCACCCATACTTCTCCCAAGTTTGCCTTTACAGTTACAGACATACACCCATCCGCAGCAAGCACTCTCTCGCCAAACAGAGCGCCTGTATATTCCTCTGCGTTTTGAGCCGAAAGCTTCATAACAACATCACTTTCGCTATTATTGACAGTCACTATCACAGACTTTCCATTGTAAGTTCTTGAAAACGCATATTGACAGTTTGTTAAAGATAACTCCTTGTAGTCTCCGTATGACAATGCCTTTGTCTCCTTGCGTATCTTTCCAAGTCTTGAAATTAAATTTGTCAAATCATTATCTTTAGTAGCATTGACATATTCTTCATACGAAATATATGGCCTTAAGGAATCATCAGAACCAGGCATTTTTTGTCCCTCTATGCCAAATTCCGAACCATAATATACAGACGGCACCCCCGGCAGGGTATACAACAAAATGTGAACAGGTACAAAATGATTTTTGTTATTTAGTTTTGTATAAATTCTTTCAACATCGTGATTATCCACAAAGTTATACAACTTCAGTCCGTCAGGGCGGTTTCCGCCCATTTCATAAAGGCGCTTCACTGTATGAGCGATTTCAAAGTAGTTATGGTCGTTATGACCTGAATACAGTGCCTTATGCAAATGATAGTTAGTTATACAATGAAGAGTATCACCGTTTACCCAACGAATATAGTCACCGTGTATAACCTCGCCCATAAGCCAGAAATCAGGCTTTACTTCATCGGCAACCTGACGCAGCATCTGCATATAACCAAAATCAAGCACATCTGCCGCATCAAGACGAATGCCGTCAATATCAAATTCCTTAACCCAAAAGCGAATTACATCCGCTATATACTCTCTGACCTTGGCATTTTGTTGATTTAGCTTTGCAAGTAAATCATATCCGCCCCAATTGTCATAAGAAAATCCGTCGTTATATTCATTGTTGCCATAAAAATTTACGTTGCAATACCAATCCTTATATTCAGATAACTCTCTGTTTTCTCTGATATCCCTAAAGGCAAAAAAATCCCGTCCCGTATGATTGAATACACCGTCTAGAACTACACGGATTCCCCTCTTGTGACACTGAGACACAAGCTCTGTTAAATCCTCGTTTGTGCCAAGTCTTGTATCCAGTTTTTTATAGTCTGTTGTTTCATAACCATGGCCCACAGATTCAAAAAGCGGTCCAATATAAAGGGCATTACAACCAAGCTCTTTAATTTGTGAAATAAAGGGTATCAAAAAATTTAATCTATGCTCTGCCTCGCCATAAGTATTCTGCTTTGGCGCGCCTGTCATCCCAAGTGGATATATGTGATAAAATATCGCCTCGTCATACCATGCCATATATATTTCTCCGTTTCATATATTTTCAACAATTCTGATACATCAGGTTTAAAACCGATAAAGAACTTATACTCCATTGTCAGGGCAAACAAACTTACCCTTGTTAAATCTATTGTACCATACAAGCCATTTATAATCAAGAAAAAATCAACCTACATCTGAACTTTTTATATTATATCCCTTGTGTTTTTTATCAAATTGCGTTATACTGTTGTTAAGCAATTTTTTACAAAAGAGGTGGCACAAATGCTTGCGATAATTGATTATGGAGCCGGAAATCTCCGTTCCGTTCAAAAAGCCTGTCAATTTGTTGGTGCAGATGCTCAAATTACATCTGATAAAAACAAAATACTGTCAGCTGACCATGTCATTCTGCCGGGAGTGGGTGCTTTTGGCGATTGTATGGCACAAATAAAAAAACAAGGCATTGATCAATGTGTCAGGGAGGTTATTGATAAGAATACTCCCTTCCTTGGCATTTGTCTTGGTCTTCAGCTTTTATTTGAAAGCAGTGAAGAAACTCCGGGCAGCACAGGGCTCGGCATATTTAAAGGCAGTAATGTAAAAATTCCAAAGGCGGACGGACTTAAAATCCCCCATATGGGCTGGAACTCATTATCCTTTCCAAAGGAATCCCCACTCTTCAAAGGGATAGACGATGGCTCATTTGTATATTTTGTTCACTCATATTATATGCAGCCTGAGGATAAATCGATTATATCCGCAACCTGTGATTACTCAACCACCCTGCCCGTTGCGCTTAGCCATAATAACATTTATGCAACACAGTTCCACCCCGAAAAGAGTGGCGAGGTCGGACTTAAAATCCTTAAAAACTTCATCAGCCTCGGAGGTGATCTTTGATGCACGCAAAAAGAATTATTCCCTGTCTTGATGTCAATTGCGGCAGAGTAGTCAAGGGGGTCAACTTTGTCAACCTCCGCGATGCAGGCGACCCTGTTGAGGTTGCAAAGATTTATAATCAGGCAGGCGCAGACGAGCTTGTTTTTCTCGATATAACCGCCACCCACGAAAAGCGCGGCACCGTTGTCGATATGGTGCGAAAGGTTGCAGAGACGGTGTTTATTCCATTTACTGTTGGCGGTGGCATAAGCTCTGTCGAGGGCTTTCGCGAGCTTTTGCTTGAAGGTGCCGATAAAATCTCAATAAACTCATCCGCCATAAAAAACCCAAGACTTATAAGCGATGCCGCAGACAAGTTCGGCAGACAGTGCGTGGTTGTTGCAATCGACGCAAAACGCAGACCAGATAACAGCGGCTGGAACGTCTACATAAACGGTGGCAGAATTGATACAGGTCTTGATGCTCTTACCTGGGCAAAAACCGCCGACAAGCTTGGCGCAGGCGAGATACTGCTGACATCAATGGATTGCGACGGAACAAAGGCAGGCTATGATATAGAACTGACTAAAGCAATCTCCGACGCGGTCTCTGTTCCTGTCATAGCATCAGGCGGTGCAGGAAATATAGAACATTTTAAAGAAGCATTAACCGACGGATGTGCAGATGCAGCACTTGCCGCATCGCTGTTCCACTTCCGCGAAATTGAGATAATGGATTTAAAAAAATATCTCGCAGACAAAGGCGTATCTGTGAGGTTATAAGGTTGTTGTTTCATCCCTCTCCTTTACAATAAGGAGGGGGATTTTATATTTAAACATAAATACATTCCTTACGGGACGTCCGGGCACCCCAGGGTGGTCTCTCTTGGTCTTAGACCAATTCACCTTCACGCCGTCCCTGCAAAATATTTTGCATTTTGTTTTGAAAAAAGGCTTCCCAAATGGGGAAGCCTTTTAAAGTTTTTATTCAGTTTTAGCGGCTGCTATAATTTTGTCAACTATGTTTGATGGCGCTTCCTGATAACGCTCAAACTCAAACTCGAAATTACCTCTTGCCTGAGTCATACTGCGCAAATCCGAAGAATAGCTATGCATCTCTGCCATAGGAACTTCACCCTCTATTACAGTTATGCCCTGACTTGCCGGTGTCATACCAAGCATCTGTCCGCGGCGCTTGTTAATATCACCGATTATATCACCTGTATAGCTATCAGGAACTGTAACCGTAAGATGACCGATTGGCTCCAGAATAACAGGTGATGCCTGCACCATACCTGCTTTGTAAGCAAGGTTTGCTGCAATCTTAAACGCCATCTCGGATGAGTCAACATCATGGTAAGAACCATCAACCAATGTGGCTTTAAGACCTACCATAGGATAACCTGCAAGAACACCCTGCTGCATTGATTCTAAAAGACCCTTTTCAACTGCAGGGAAGTATCCCTTTGGAACACTGCCGCCGAATACCTTTTCTTCGAAAACGAGCCCCTCTTCTTCGGTTGGCTCAAACTCAATCCATACGTGCCCATACTGACCATGTCCGCCTGATTGCTTCTTATGTTTACCCTCTACCTTTACAGCCTTGCGTATAGCCTCGCGGTAAGCAACCTTTGGCTCTTCAAAGGCAATATCAACACCAAATTTATTCTTCAGTTTGCTGACAATTATCTCAATGTGCTGATCACCAAGACCCTTAAGTATCTGCTGACGGGTTTCTTTGTTGGTTTCAAAACGGAAGGTGTTGTCTTCTTCCATAAGCTTAATAAGACCCTGAGCAATCTTATCCTCATCACCCTTGTTCTTGGGAACAACTGCAAGGGACATATTTGGCTTTGCAAAGTCAATGCCATCGAGCTGAAGCGGATGGTTAAGGCCACTGAGGGTATCGCCTGTTGCGGTCTTTGTAAGCTTTGCAACCGCACCGATATCACCTGCGTTAAGTTTCTCAACCTCTACCTGTTTTTTACCCTGGAGAATGTAAATCTTACCGATTTTCTCGTTGGTATCCTTATTCATATTATAAACTGTGGTATCAGGGGTCAAAACGCCTGAATATACCTTGAAGTATGAAAGTTTACCAACATACGGGTCAGCAACAGTTTTGAAAACGAGCGCCGACATAGGGTCACTCACATCAACCTTAAGTCTTGAAGGCTCACCATCCTTCTTGGTTGCCATAACAAAGTTATCGTCGCTGCCCGGTGCCGGGAAGTATGCGTGAATAGCGTTCATAAGTGACGGAATACCATTATTATGGAATGCACTTCCGCACAAAACAGGAACAATATCACCCTCTGCAACACCTTTTCTGAGCGCACCATACATTTCAGGAAGAGTAAATTCCTCGCCTGCAAAATACTTATCCATGAGTTCTTCTGATGTTTCTGCAACAGCCTCGCAAATCATCTCGCGCATAGATGTCAGCTCGTCCATAAGCTCTGCCGGCGTTTCACCGGTAACAGTCATATTACCCTGGAATATTCTCGCTTCTCTCTCAACGATATTCACAAAGCCTGTTATCTTATCACCCTCACGTATGGGCAGCTGGAAAGGAGCAATTCTCTTACCATATTTATCCTTGAGCTGCTGAAGCACACCCTGATAATTAACTCTCTCATCATCAACCTTGTTGATGAATATAATTCTCGGCAACTTTTTTGCTTCACAGTAATCCCATGCTTTTTCGGCACCAACAGTCAAGCCCGACTTACCGCTAAGCACGATAACTGCAGCATCTGCAACACGAACTGCCTCCTGAACCTCACCGACAAAATCAAAATATCCCGGTGTGTCGATTATATTAAACTTAGCACCATTCCACTCGCACGCAGCAAGAGCGGTACTAATAGAGAATGTACGCTTAATCTCTTCAGGATCAAAGTCCATCACTGTGTTTCCGTCAGCCGTACGCCCTAAACGGTCAATGTTTCCCGAGGTATAGAGCATAGCCTCTGCAAGCGAGGTCTTACCCGAATTTCCGTGTCCTAATAAGCAAAAGTTTTTAATATTGGTTGTGTCATACAATTTCAACTGACAGCCCTCCTAAAACAGATATTTAATAATTCAATTGTATCTTATTTCTCCCAAAAAATCAACCTAATAATAAACAATATTGCAAGAGTTTTTTGGTTATTTTGCACAAATCATCTTGTTATACACCCTAATATATATATATGGTAGTTTTATAATTTTTATAATTAAACCTTGATTTTCGTAACAAAACATTATTTTTATAATATGATAATAATGACCGATGCCTGCACGGTCACTTATAGGCTATGCATATATGCAGGTAGAAAGGTTGAAATATATGAACGAAAAATGCGCAAAAAATCACAGAAATAACGCAGATGTTGAAGTCTGCTGCAAAATAACAGATACATCTTCTGTCGGCGAGGCTGAGGCCGCTGCAGCAGATGCAGCCGAAGAGTGTGTAGAAACACGCAGACGCAGAGCATGTGATTTTGATGAGCCTGTTTGTATTAACACAAGCCAGATATATGATTCCTGCCGTGACAGGGATTGTGTGTCAGGCGCAAGGGTATATCTTACTGAATACGACCAGAGACTTATCGACAACGCTATTAACGTTAAACTCAGAAAAGCGGAAATAATTTGGGTGTATACAAATGTTGAACCGCTCTCATTCAACAACGGATACTTCTCAATAGATTTAAAATTCTTTGTACGCACAACCCTTGATGTCTTTACAGGTGTTTGTAACCCAACAACAATATACGGTCTTACAACATTTGACAAGCGTGTAATACTTTTTGGCTCAGAAGGAAACTCAAAGGTATTTAAGTCAAATCTCAACTGCGACGATTATGATTTGGCATCATGTATGCATAAAACAAGCCTGCCGACAGTTGTGGTTGAAACCGTCGAGCCTGTTGCCCTGAACGCAAAGCTTGTAGAAAAAGATTGTTGCTGCTGTGATTGCGACGATGATACAAATTCTTCATCCCATGCAGACAGCTCTCAGTCAGAAAGCTTCTTCCCAAGAGCAATCTGCAGTTGCTTTGATGACGATCTTGTAACCGATACCAACCGCAGACTTGTAGAGGTAACCTTTGGTTTGTTCTCTATTATCAGGCTGGAAAGAGACTCTCAGCTCTTAATTGATGCAGTAGACTTTTGCATCCCAACACGGGAATGTTCGTCAACATCGGAGAACAGCCCCTGTGACCTCTTTAACGAAATAAGGTTCCCTATTGATGAATTCTTCCCGCCACAGAAGGCACAGGAAGACAATGGTTGCAATTGCGGATGCGGATGCAAATAAATAAAAACAACTAAAAAAACGACGCCTATGCGTCGTTTTTTTAGTTTACAATAACATCATAAAGTTCATCTGCGTTATTCACAATTGCATCTGCACCCTCGGCTTTCAGTTCTTCCTCTCCTCGAAATCCCCACGTAACACCAATTGTATACACATTTGCCGCTTTGCCGAGGCGGATATCAACATTTGAATCGCCTATAAACACAACCTCGTCTTGTTTATATCCCATTTTATCCATAAGATAAAGCATTGAAGACGGGTCGGGCTTTGGGGCAAAATCGGGGGTATGCCCTAAAATTTCGTCAAACATATCATCCTCGAAGAGCACCTTTGCAATTTCCATTAACTGTGAATGAGGTTTGTTTGATAAAATAGCTCTTTTTATACCTTTTTCTTTAAGCCGCTTTATAAGGTCTGCCATTCCGTCATAGATATATGACCTTTCGCAGCAATTGTTTTTATAATCCGCATCGTACAAAGCAATCAACCTCTGCACTTCTTCCTCCGAAACATTACCAATTGCACGCCTGCACAAAACAGCCATTCCGTCGCCTACCATCTTGTAGTACGCATCTTCGCTGTGAGCCTTGTAACCCATTTTTTCAAGCGACCGATTAAGCGCCGCCGCTATATCACCTATGGAATTTACAACGGTACCATCCATATCAAAAACACATAGTTTAAACATATTTGCATCCTCTTTCTTATCTTAAAGCAAAAATTCTGTCAATTCTTCTATTGTATCTATAATAAAATCTGCCCCTGCATTCTCGAGTTCTCCCTCTGCAGCGTATCCGACACGCACACCGATTGACTTTATTCCGCACTTTTTTGCACCAAGAATGTCATGCTCTCTGTCACCAATCATAACAACCTCTGATAAATCAGGATTGCCAAGCTCGGTGAGGACCTTAGTAATAACCTGTGCTTTTGAGGATATATTCCCCTCAAAATCTGCACCTACCGTCACATCAAAATACCTTGCAATATCGAATTCTGCTATTATCTTCTCAGCAAACACATAAGGCTTTGATGTTGCAAGAGCAACAACCTTTCTGCTTTCTTTAAGGCTTGAAAGCATCTCCTGTACTCCGTCCAGAAGCCTGTTCTCTCTCCAGCCAACCACACTGAAACGTTCGCGGTATTTTGCAACAGCCTCCTCACCCTTTTCTCTGTCAAAGCCATAAAAGCCGCAAAAAGAATCAATCAGGGGCGGACCGATTACAAACAAGAGGTCCTCCTGTTTTGCCTCTATGCCATAATAATCAAGGGCATACTGAAAGGATTTTGTTATCCCCTCATACGGGTCTGTCAAAGTGCCGTCGAGATCAAACAAAAGGTATTTGAAGTTTTGCCTTTTTTCTCTCATATAACTTCCTCTTTCACTTAAATGTTATTACACCTTTTTTCAAATCAAGGATATTGTTTCATTGCCGCCGCGGTAGGCAGGGCGGAACAGGGGTCGGCAATTGTTATAAACAATATACTTGATTTGAAAATCATAATATTTTTTACCTTACAGTTCAATCCTTGGATTATTCTCTGATTTGCGATAAAGCACAAACTTGCTGCCGATGCTCTGTACCGTATCCGCTCCAAGCTTGGCCGCAATCTCATCAGCGGTCTCTCTTGTCTCAAGTAATGCACTGTCAAGGATGTGCACCTTTATAAGCTCTCTTGCCTCAAGGGCATCATTAAACTGCTTTATTATATTTTCGGTTATTCCGTCCTTGCCAATCTGATAAAGCGCCGGAATTCCGTTTGCCATTTTTCTGAGTTGTGCTCTCTGTTTTCCCGTCAACATATACTTCACTTCCTTAATGCTATTTTAATTTATTATACCTCAATCTTGAACCACTGTAAACCCCCTTTGCAACAAAAAAGCCTGAATTTCTTAACAGAAATTCAGGCTTTTAACACCTATCTTAAAAACATTTTTAAAAGTCTGCCGTAGATTCCTCTGTTGTAGGGCTGATAACGCATAGGCAAATCCATAAATGTTTTCTTGTCAACTATGCTCTTGGTATGAGAAAATGCCTCAAAACCAACCCTGCCGTGATATGTACCCATACCGCTTTCTCCAACCCCGCCAAAGCCCATTTCGCTTGTGGCAAGGTGTATAACAACATCGTTTACACATCCACCGCCAAAGGATATTCTGTTGTGAATCTCGCGTATGTGCTTTTTGTTCTGCGAAAAGATATAGAGGGCAAGAGGTTTCTCTTTATCTCTTAATATGTCAAATATATCCTCAAACTTATCATAGGTGATTATCGGCATAATGGGTCCGAAAATCTCTTCTCCCATTACTGCATCATCAAAGGTTACATTATCCATAACAGTCGGCTCTATCTGCAAGGTGTTTTCATCCGCCTTGCCGCCTGTCACGACCTTGTCTTTGTCAATCAAAGAGAGAAGTCTGTCAAAATGCTTCCTGTTTACAATTCTGCCATAATCAGGATTTTTCAAAGGCTCCTCACCATACTGTTTTTTAACCTGTGCTATAACCTCTTTTACAAATTCATCCTTGACTGATTTTTCGCAAAGAATATAATCAGGGGCAACACATGTCTGTCCACAGTTGAGATATTTACCAAAAACAATTCTCTTTGCCGCAAGCTTTATTTTCGCCGACGAGTCAATTATACAAGGGCTTTTGCCACCAAGCTCAAGCACTGCAGGCGTCAAATGCTCGGCACAACGACGAAGGACCTCCTTGCCGACAAACTGACTGCCTGTAAAGAACACCATATCAAACTTCTTATCTAAAAGCTCTGCGTTTTCTTTTCTTCCGCCCGTTATAACCGCAACATACTCAGGCTGGAAACATTCTTCGATAATCTTTTTAATAATATTGCTTGTTTCAGGAGAATAAGCACTTGGCTTTACCACCGCGGTGTTTCCTGCGGCGATTGCGTCTGCCAAAGGGTCAATCGTCAGCAGAAACGGATAGTTCCACGGGCTCATAATCAACACATTTCCATATGGTGACGGCTTTTTAAAGCTGACAGATGCAAACTGTGGTATGGGTGTATAAACTATCTTTCTTTTTGCAAACCTTTTTGTGTGACGTATCATATAGCTGATTTCAGTCAAAGACAGTCCAACCTCGCACATAAAACCCTCAAACTTGCTCTTGCCAAGGTCGGCTTTTAATGCATCATTTATCTCGGTTTCATATTTTTTTACTGTTGCATAAAGTTTCCTTAATTGTTTAATACGAAATTTAACCGGAATCGTAGCACCGCTTTCATAAAACTTTTTCTGCTTTTCAAGCAAAACCTGTATTTTCTGACTTGTCATATTTACCCCCCTATGCTTTCTCAAAGCCTACCAGCACGCCGCCTTTTTCGGCATAAAAACTACATAGACCCCTGAATTTATGGATTTCAATCTGTACATTTTCAAATTTTGCAAGAATCATTTCTTTAAGCTTATTTGCTGCCGCCTCATTTTGACAATGGCCAATACTGATTTTACCCGAGCAAAAACCCTCGCGTTCTATGTCCTCTACCAAAGTTTTAAGCGAGCGTTGCTCACCTCTGCACTTGTGCATTGGCTCAAGAGTTCCCTCATCACTTGCCTTACCCACAATGCATATTCCGGCAATACCTACAAGCCTTGCAACAACAGGTGATACCCTGCCATTGTTTGCAAAGTTTTTAAGTGATTTAAGCATAAACACAAGGCCCGTTTTCTTCATATATCTCTCTACACAATCACAAATATCATCATAGGGCATTTTGTTTACAACACATTCCTCTATTTTCTCAATAATCAATGCAATCTCAGGGCCGGCAGAGAGCGAATCAAAAACGTGCACGCGTTTCCCTTCGTTTTCCGACTCATAAATCTGTTTTGCAAGGCATGCAGAATTATAGCTTCCTGAAAGGCCACTTGTAATGGTAACGCAAAAAATATGGTCTGCATCCCCAAATGCATCAAGCCAGTCAGTTGCGTTTGGGCAGGAGGTTTTTGACTCTCCCTTGTACTGATATAGATAATCAACCATACTATCTACATCAATAGATGTATCGTCAACAAACTCTCTTTCGTCTGTAATGATCTTCATCGATGCACATGCAAACTCAACATTCTTCAAAGCAAAAAGGTCACAGGCTGAGTCTGCTACAATTTTAATTGTTCTCATAAAGACCTCCTACTATATAATAAAAACGTTCAAGTTCTTTTCTTGTCATAAGCTTTGGTACAGGATAAAGAGGGTTTCCCTCCTTGTCGGCATGCTTTGCCATAAGCGAAATATCCTCTTCTTTTATCCCCGAAATTATGGATGGAATACCCATATTATAATTTAATTCCTTAATCCTTGCGATAAATTTTTTGGCTCCGCTCTCATAATCATCGCTTGCATCCGCAATCTTTGCATAAAGGGCAAGGTCATACAGTTTTTTATAAATTACATCTCCGTATTCCTCTAACACAATGGGCAAAAGAACAGAGTTTGCAAGACCGTGAGGCACATTATACTGACCACCCAGAGAATGAGCTACTGCGTGAACATATCCCACATATGATTTAGAAAAGGCAATCCCTGCCTTGTAGGCAGCATGCAGCATATTTTCTCTGGCAGTATAATTTTCAGGCTCGTTGCAGGCAGTTTCGATATTTTCGGTCACAAGCTTTACTGCTTCTTTTGCAAGTTGTCTTGTTTCTTTGCTTGTAGAGCGACCAATGTATGCTTCCACTGCGTGGGTCAAGGCATCCATACCTGTTGTCGCAGTCAGGTGCTGAGGAAGCGAATATGTAACCTTTGGGTCAAGAACTGCGTATCTTGGAATAAGCGGAAAGGAATTCATTGTATATTTGTGCTTTTTCTCAGTATCTGTTATAACCGCCGTCACCGTAACCTCGCTACCGGTCCCTGCCGTTGTCGGCACTGCAAATACAGGTGGAAGCTTTCTGAATATCCGAAGATTACCCTTTAGCTTATCAAGACTTCTCTTTGGATATGCAACCCTTGCCCCAATCGCTTTGGCACAGTCAATTGCCGAGCCACCACCAAAGGCAATCAGGCACTCACATTTTTCCGCCTTATAAACCATTAATGCATCTTCTACATTTTTAACAGTTGGATTAGGTCTGGTATTGTCATAGACAATGCATTTTATTCCGCTATCTGTCAACGACCTTTCAAGAGGTGCAATCGCCCCCGAAGTATGCAAAAACTCGTCTGTAACGATAAGGGCAGACTTTAAATTAATACTGTTTATTTTGTCGGCAATCTCATCCGTACCCTTTAAAATCTCAGGCTCTCTGTACGGCAGTACAGGCAACGCCATATGAAAAGCAAACTGATATACTCGACAGAAAATCCCTTTGAATAAGTTCATATTATACTTCCTTCCTAATTACAAATTATAGAACAAAAAACTTGTTAACAAATCAACAAGGTAATTATATACAAAAGTTGTTAACTTGTCAACAATTTTTCCATATGGGTGAATTTATCAAAAAAGAGGCATTATTCGACAGAATAATGCCTCTTTTTTTCTGGGAAAGCCGAACCATAGAGATATTCGAACCAAGCACCCTATTTTTCGTTTTTCCCAAAAAAGACAAACCTACTGCATAATTATTCCGGAATCAGGTTCTTCAATATCATCCATATCATCAAAACCAAGCTCAAGTTGTTTTATAAAATCTAAATTTTCAACTATTTCTATATGGAAGGAGTCAAAGTGTTCTGCATTACAATTCAGGCTAACACCTTTTTCTTGAAATGTTTTAATAGCGGCCATAGTGTCTTCAACGCTTCTACTAAAATACTTCATAGATACCGTTGCTATCATATCCACTGCAAGAGTATTAACTTTTTCCATAACCTTCTGGAACTTTGGTCTTTCGTTCAAAGGTGTTGTTGCGGAACATTCATCAAAAAACTTTCCTATTATTTCATATTCTGGATAGTTCTGAATCTCTTTTTCCATTGATTCGATTTTTTCATAATGTTTAGCTTTTGTCTGTTCATCCAACCCTTGCTACTGTTTCTTACAGTATAGAAAATGGAAAACTTCATATTTCATTTACTGACAATGGTATTCCTTACAATCCTCTTGAGGCAACCGAGCCTGATACCACTCTTTCTGCAGAAGAAAGAGAAATCGGAGGACTTGGAATATTTATGGTTAAGAAAATGACGGAAAGTATGGAGTATGAATACAAGGATGACAAAAATGTACTTACACTTGTCATCGCTATTTAGTTAGGAGGAGATTTATTTGAAATCAAATATTTGTAAATTAAATAAAGATTTAACCTGCCTCGAAGCAGTGCTTGCAGAGGTGGAAAAAGTAACAACATACAACGGTCTTGAAGACAAAAAAGCACTGAGACTTCGCCTTTTGGCAGAGGAACTTTGCGGAATGCTTCCGGGACTTGCAGAAAACTTTAGTGGTGACTTTTGGGCAGAAAATGACGGAGATAACTACGAACTTCATGTAGAGCTTAAAGCAGAAGATATGACTATTGAACTCAGAGATGAGCTTATTTCTGTTTCAAAATCAGGCAAAAATGCTGCTGCAAAAGGCGTTATGGGAAAAATCAGAGTAGTTGCAGAAACAATGCTTCTTGCAGCTTTTGATCCTACAGTTTCCATACCTACCGGAGAATATTATGACTATCACGGCTACAATATGGGTTTTGGTTATATAGATCCAACAATTGCGGCCCGAACAGGCTACATATATTCATGGTCTCTTTATAGCTACAAAGCAGCAGTTGAAGAAAATGAAGAGGATGCATACGCAGAACTTGAACGCTCCATTGTTGCAAAACCTGCAGATGATATTATCGTAGGTGTTCGTGGAAAAAATGTTGAAATTATAGTTAAAAAGTCATTTTAATTCTTTTTACATTACCAATACATCCCCGACTGGTATGAAAAAAGTCTGCTTGAAAATAACGATGGTACATACTCCCCTGAACACATGGAGAACGCAGGCAGAGCATCTTATGTGGAACGCAATCAGGAAATGATTAACAAAAGCAAATTCTGTTTGGTTTATTACGATGAAAATCATCTTCCCCTAAGTCGAAAAAATAGCAGACGGGATTTGTTTGACTATCAACCTAAAAGCGGAACAAAAGTCGCTTATGAATACGCTGTTAAGAAGAAAAAATATATTATTAACACACTAAATATATAGTAGAATTTGCAAATAACAGAAGAATAAAATGTTTTCTCCTTAAAAAGTTAATATTTTTTATCTGCATTTATTGTGATTTATATAGAAATTTATATAGAAAATAGCAAATAATATTGAAAAATTGAATTATATATGA
>JAZNCD010000025.1:0-4286 GCA_045587365.1 Clostridia bacterium | reverse complement strand
TTATTCAATATCTTAAATACGATCGGTAACTATAGCAAGAAGGTCACACCTGTTCCCATTCCGAACACAGTAGTTAAGCTTCTTAGCGCTGAAAATACTTGGCGGGCGACCGCCCGGGAACATAAGTCGTTGCCGGTACTTATTTAAAGAATCCCTGATGAGATTACTTGTTGGGGATTTTTTTGTGTTTCTAAAAACAAAATACACTTGTCAGAGCGTTTTTTTCTTTTGGGAAATTTAAAAATTGTCACAACAGTTAGAATGACAAAATCCTTTGCTTGTAGAAATATGTTTTTTCAAAATGCCCTTTCTGTACTAATGGAAGCGCTTTTTATTGTCTTACCCTATTGCAATTTGTGACAAAATAATGTATCATATTATATATGAAAAAGATAAAAGGATTTTTACCAATAAGTAAATATGATTTAAAAGAGTGTGGGATAGACACACTTGATTTTATTTTTGTATCAGGGGATGCCTATGTTGATCATCACGCCTTTGCCCACGCGGTGATATCAAGACTTCTTGAGAGTCTTGGCTTTACGGTTGGAATAATTGCTCAGCCTGACTTTCGCACCTGTGAGGATTTTAAGCGTCTTGGCAGACCAAGACTCGGTTTCTTGGTCGGGGCGGGTAATATTGACTCTATGGTCAACCATTATACTGCTGCGAAAAAGCGAAGAAGCAAGGATTTGTATTCTCCCGGTGGCAAGTCGGGGCTTCGTCCTGACAGGGCAACTATCGTTTATTGCAATCGTATTCGTGAGGCGTACGGCAGAGATGTGCCGATTATTATTGGCGGGATAGAGGCAAGTCTGAGAAGATTTGCCCACTATGATTACTGGTCAGACAAGGTGCGCCGCAGTATACTTATCGACAGCGGTGCAGACCTTTTGATATATGGAATGGGCGAGAGACAGTCAGAGGAAATTGCAGGACTTCTCTCAAGGGGTGTCCCTGTTTCGGAAATCAAATCCGTTAGGGGAACTGCTTATATAGAGGGCGATGCTGAGTTTCTTCCAGGTGATGCGGTGATTGTGCCAAACTATGACGAGGTCTCGGCTGATAAACGAAAATACGCAAAAGCTACAAAGATGCAGTATGACGAACAGGATGCATACAGAGGAAAGCCGGTTGTTCAACTGGACAGAGACAAATATATTGTACAAAACCCACCTGCAATACCACTCTCAACAGAGGAGCTTGACAAGGTCTATGAGCTCCCGTATATGGGCGCATATCATCCCATATACGAAAAAGAAGGCGGAGTACCTGCAATTGAAGAGGTTAAGTTTTCGATAACATCCTCAAGAGGGTGCTTTGGTGCCTGTAACTTCTGTGCACTGACCTTCCATCAGGGCAGAACAGTATCGGCAAGGAGCCACAATTCAATTCTGCGTGAGGCAGAGAGAATGACACATGACAAAGAATTTAAAGGCTACATCCACGATGTGGGCGGGCCGACGGCAAACTTTCGCAGTCCGTCCTGCAAGAAACAGTTAAAGAGCGGAGTCTGCAAAGAGCGACAATGCCTTTATCCCATGCCCTGTAAAAACCTTGAGGTATCCCACAGAGATTACCTTGAGCTACTAAGAAAGCTTCGTAAAATCAAGGGTATAAAAAAAGTTTTTATTCGCTCGGGTATTCGCTTTGACTACTTGATGGCGGACAAGGATGACGAGTTTTTTTATGAACTCTGCCGTCATCATATAAGCGGACAGTTAAAGGTTGCACCCGAGCATATCTCGGACAATGTTTTAAAGTATATGGGCAAGCCATCTGTCTCGGTTTATAATAAGTTCAGAGAAAAGTACAAGAGGATAAACGACGAGATCGGCAAGAAGCAGTTTCTTGTACCATATCTTATGTCTTCCCATCCGGGAAGCACGATAAGGGATGCTATAGCTCTGGCGGAGTATTTAAGGGATAATAAATTAAGTCCCGAGCAGGTGCAGGATTTTTATCCGACACCGGGCAGTATTTCGACCTGTATGTACTACACAGGGATAGACCCAAGGACGATGAAGTCAGTATACGTCCCAAAAACTTATGAAGAAAAACAAATGCAAAGGGCGCTTCTGCAGTACAGACGGCTCGAAAATTACAAGCTTGTATATATGGCGCTGAAAGCGGCGGGCAGACTTGATTTGGTCGGAGACGGAGCACAGTGCCTGATAAAGGATAATAGAAAAGGAGATGCTAAAAATGGCAAAAATACTCAGCGGAAAGTTGGTATCAGCAAGAGTAAAAGGGGAGTTAAAGGCAGAGGTGGAGGCTCTCAAAGCAGAGGGAACAAATCCCGGACTCGCCGTGGTAATAGTAGGTGAGGATTCTGCCTCTAAGGTATATGTGGCAAACAAGGAAAAGGCGTGTGCAGAACTTGGTATGTACTCGGAAAAATATGCTTTGCCTGAGGAGACAACAGAGGAAGAGCTTCTTGCTCTTATCAAAAAGCTAAATAGTGATGATAATATTCATGGCATACTTGTTCAGCTTCCACTTCCTAAGCATCTTGATGATAAGACGATAATCAATAACATTCTGCCCGAGAAGGACGTTGACGCTTTTCATCCCACAAATGTCGGCAGAATAATGATAGGCGATTTTGATTTTGTGCCCTGCACCCCTGCCGGAATTATGGAGCTTATCCATGAGAGCGGCGTTGAGGTTGCGGGCAAGGAATGTGTGGTTATCGGCAGAAGCAACATTGTTGGTAAGCCCATGTCTATGCTGTTGCTTCACGAAAACGGAACTGTAACCACTTGTCACTCACGCACAAGAGATTTAAAAGAGGTAACAAAGCGTGCAGATATCCTTGTTGCGGCGGTTGGTATTGCCAAGTTTGTAACTGCCGATATGGTCAAAGAGGGTGCCGTTGTAATTGATGTCGGAATGGACAGAGATGAGAATGGAAAGCTCTGCGGAGATGTTGACTTTGATTCTGTAGAGCCGATTGCAGGGGCGATAACTCCGGTGCCCGGCGGTGTCGGACCTATGACTATTGCTATGCTTATGCGAAACACCCTTACCGCTGCAAAGCGCGCCCACGAGAAGAAGCAGGGATAATCATATGATAAACTGCGAAGAATGTATGAACTATTACTATGACGAAGAGGGTGAATACTACACCTGCTTAGTTATGCTTGACGAAGACGAGATGAGTGCATTTATGAGAGGTACATTTAAGGATTGCCCATATTATCGTCCCGGTGATGAGTATACAATAGTAAGAAAGCAGAAATAGGGAGGGCATTTGTGCCATTCGCAAGGTTGGACAAATGTATGCATTGTCCCCTGAGTGTTGTGAAATATTAATTAATCATCGTCTATATTTTGTAAAATTTTGTGAAGAATTTATTATAAACTAAGCATTGTATTTTCAAAAGATTTGTGGTACAATGTTGTTGTTTAAAATTATACGTAGGAGATGTTTCCAATGAAAATGATTTATGAAGGAAAAACAAAGGATGTTTTCAGCCTTGAAAATGGTAACGTATTGCTTAAGTTCAAAGACGATTGCACAGGCAAAGACGGCGTTTTTGATCCGGGCGAAAATACAGTAGGACTTAAGATAGAGGGTATCGGCAAGGCTAATTTGAGAACCTCTGTTTATTATTTTGATTTGTTAAAGGAAGCCGGCATCAAGACCCATTACGTTGGCGCAAACATTGACGAAGCAACAATGGAAGTTCTTCCGGGCAAGGTTTTTGGACACGGACTTGAGGTTATCTGCAGACTTATTGCCACAGGCAGCTTTATCCGCAGATATGGCGAGTATATAGAAGACGGCACACCGCTTGAGGGTGGCTATGTAGAGTGTACATTTAAGAATGACGAGAAGGGCGATCCCCTCGTTACAAGCGAAGGCCTTGCGGCACTTGGCGTTATGAGCGAAGAGATGTTCAAAAGCATGAAAGAGCAGACTCTTAAAATTACAAAGATTGTTGCAGAAGACTTAAAGAGTATAGGGCTTGACCTTTGGGATATTAAGTTTGAGTTTGGCTACAACAATGATGAGGTTATTCTTATAGATGAGATTGCGTCAGGAAATATGCGTGTTTATAAAGACGGCAAGATTGTAGAGCCTGTTGAACTTACAAAGCTTATATTAAACAGATAAAAGAGAATATAAAAAAGTCGGGGATTGAGCCGACCCCCAAAAGTTAGACCAAAAATCTAATGATTGGGAGGTCGGTTTTTTCATGGCAAAATATAGTTGTGAATTCAAACTAAAAGTAGTACAAGAGTATTTGAATTGCAAAGGAAGTTATGATTACCTTGCGAAA
>JAZNCD010000024.1:0-2676 GCA_045587365.1 Clostridia bacterium | reverse complement strand
CCTTGAGCGTGAGCGTGGCATCACCATAAAAGCCCGTGCCGTAAAGCTGATATACAAGGCAAAGGACGGGCAGGAGTATGTCTTAAACCTTATTGATACCCCGGGGCATGTTGACTTTAACTATGAGGTTTCAAGAAGCCTGGCAGCCTGTGAGGGCGCAATATTGGTAGTTGATGCGGCTCAGGGAATCGAGGCGCAGACACTTGCCAATACCTATCTTGCCTTGGAACACGATTTAGAGCTTGTACCTGTTATCAACAAGATAGATTTGCCGGCGGCACGTCCTGAAGAGATAAAAAAAGAGGTAGAGGAAGTAATCGGCATAGACTGCGAGGAAGCACCTTGTATCTCTGCTAAAAACGGAATAAACATAGATGCAGTGCTTGAAAAGGTGGTAGAACTTGTTCCGCCCCCAAAGGGTGATGAGAACGCACCCCTTAAGGCTCTTATCTTTGACTCTTATTATGACCCGTATAAGGGTGTTATTGTCTATGTTCGTATGAAGGACGGAAAACTCAAATCAGGGCAGAAGATAAAGATGATGGCAACAGGCAGCGAGTTTGACGTTGTTGAAGTTGGATATCTCAGTCCAAACGGGATGGCACAGGCGGCTCAGCTTGAGGCAGGCGAGGTTGGCTACATTGCGGCGAGCATAAAGAGTATTCAGGATGTAAGAGTCGGCGATACGGTTACAACCTCCGAAAGACCGGCTGATGAATCTCTGCCCGGGTATAAAGAAGTAAAATCAATGGTTTACTGCGGTATCTATCCTGCCGATGGTGCAAGATATGATGATTTAAGAGAAGCCCTTGAAAAACTTCAGTTAAACGATGCGGCGCTTAATTTTGAGGCAGAGACCTCGGTGGCGCTCGGCTTTGGTTTCAGGTGTGGTTTTCTTGGGCTTCTGCATATGGAAATTATTCAGGAGAGGCTAGAGCGTGAGTACAATCTTGACCTTGTTACCACAGCCCCATCTGTTGAATATATCGTAATCAAAACCGACGGCGAGGAGCTTGCAATTGACAACCCGACAAATTTGCCCGACCCGTCAGAGATTGATTATATGAAGGAGCCTATCGTAAAGGCGTCAATTATGAGTCCGAAGGAATATGTTGGAAGTATTATGGAGCTTTGTCAGGAGCGCAGAGGTACCTATATTGATATGACCTATATCGATGATACAAGAGTTTCGCTCAATTACGAGCTTCCGCTCAATGAGATAATTTACGACTTTTTTGATGCCCTCAAGTCAAGGACAAGAGGCTATGCATCGTTTGACTATGAATTTGAAAGATTTGAAAAGTCAGACCTTGTAAAACTTGATATGTTGCTAAATGGCGAGCAGGTCGATGCACTATCGTTTATTGTTCATAAAGAACGTGCCTACGGCAGAGGCAGAAGAATGGCAGAAAAACTGAAGGATGTAATTCCGCGTCAGTTGTTTGAAGTGCCGATTCAGGCTGCAATCGGTGGCAAGATAATTGCCAGAGAGACAGTAAGGGCAATGCGCAAAGACGTGCTTGCCAAGTGTTACGGCGGTGATATCACCCGTAAGAAGAAACTGCTTGAAAAGCAGAAAGAGGGTAAAAAACGTATGCGTCAGGTCGGCTCTGTTGAAGTGCCGCAAGAGGCGTTTATGTCTGTACTTAAACTGGATTAAGAGGTGTTTTCGGTGTCGCTTGGGATTTATGTTCATATTCCGTTTTGTGCGTCAAAGTGCAACTATTGTGACTTTAATTCCCGTGTTGCACCAAAGAACCTTAAAGACGAATATATTGCCGCCCTTTGCAGAGAGATTGAAAACTTTGCAGAGTGTAATGACACAGTTGACACAATATATTTTGGTGGCGGCACGCCAACAATTCTTGAGACAGAGCAGCTCCTAAAAGTTTTATATACTGTGCGCACGAAATTTAACATAGCAGACGATTGCGAGATTACAACCGAGTGTAACCCTGCCACAATGGGATATGATGGCTTTGTCACCCTGAAAAAAGCAGGGTTTAACCGCATCAGTATGGGAATGCAGAGCGCAGATGCAGACCAGCTTAAAATCCTTGGCAGAATTCATTCTTTTGAAGATTGCAAAGATTGTGTCGGTGCGGCAAGGAGAGCAGGCTTTGAAAATATCTCTCTTGACCTTATGTTTGGTCTGCCAGATCAGGACGCAGAGAGTTTTGCAAGGTCCATAGAGGCGGCAGTCTCGCTTGGAGTAGAGCATATCTCTTGTTATGCCCTTAAAATAGAAGAGGGCACCCCTTTTGCAACAATGAAATTGAATATTGCCGATGATGACGAGAGCGTCGAAATGTACGACAAATGTGTGGCTTTGCTCAAGGAGTATGGCTATAACAGATACGAGATTTCCAACTTTGCTAAAGACGGGTTTGAGAGCCGTCACAACATAAAGTATTGGCAATGCGATAATTTTGTCGGCTTTGGTGCAGGCGCGTATTCTTGCTATATGGGCGAGAGATACTCAAACATATATGATGTTGCAGAATATATTGATGTTGTGACAAGGGGCGAAAGTCCCATAGCAGACAGGACTTTGCTTGACAAAGAAGATATGATGTCTGAATTTGTCTTTTTAGGACTTCGTATGGATAAAGGAATTTCAAAGACAGAGTTTAAAGATAGATTCGGCAAAGATATATACGATGTATATAAAGAACA
>JAZNCD010000023.1:0-4725 GCA_045587365.1 Clostridia bacterium | reverse complement strand
TGTCAAGTCAGGGTTGAAAAATTTTGTTTTCATAAAGGCTTCCCCTCAAGGGGTGCTTTTCTCCGCCACTTATCACGAATGTCCCCTCCCGAATCATCCCACCATCTTCAGGCAAGGAGGGCTTGGCAAGAGACATTTATCATACTATCTTCTGAGCTTTCTGCAATATTGTGTACAAAGCTTGTCTGTGCACTCTGAACACCGAAGTGCCATATTGCTGTTTTCCCAAAATCTTTCGGGATATATAAGCACACATATTTCCCATACAAGCCACACCACAAGTGCAAATATAATAAGCGACCACGAAAAGAAGCTGTTCAACGCTATAATGGGCATAAACATCATCAGGTGGTCCCAATTGAATATTCTGCAGGTTGTGCAGCACTTATTATGCATTATAAGTCTGAACGGACACCATATAAGAACACAAATCAAATCACACACATAAAAAAATGTCGATATCAACACCATTGTTCCCGTGTCTATAATTCCACCGAGATACAATATGCTTATAAAAATGGTCCCTGCAATCCAGATTAACATTACTTTGTATGCAGTTGCAGTTGTATCTTTTATATATTGTTTAAGCTTCTTGTAGTTAACATTCTCTTTTATAGGTTTAAAAAGCGATTCAAATACTTTTTGCGAGCCTATAGAGATGTGCGATTTTATGGGAATGAGCTGCAACACCATATCACACATCCACAATATCCACAAAAGATGCAGCAATGATACATTACTGAAAAAGTTCCATCCATCTGCAATGCTATATGCGCTTATTTCAAATGCATATAACAAAATTGCAATAACAAATACTGCTATTCTTCCTGTAAGTCTTAAAAAATATATTCTTCTTGTTTTTGACATACCATTATTATTTTCCATCGATTTTATTCCTTCAAAATTTTATTCAGTCAAGTATATATCTGCATAATATTTTAACATACCTCAGCATATTTTTCAACAACTAATTGCCTTAAATCTCTTTATAAATTAATACAAAAACAGGACATTCTTTGTAGAAAGATGTCCTGTTTTTTTGCGAAAGTACGATTCAGACTTCACCTGTTGCATACATAGATATATTTAGATTATCTGTTCTTAGTGATTATGATAATGGTGATAGCATATATCTGCCACACTTTCAACCTTGCACATTTTTTCATAACAATGTTCGCCATCGGCTTCAAGCTCTAAGGTTGCATGACATATTCCATGCTCACTCAGTTCTGCGCGGATTTTTTCTTTGATTTTATGTGTGTCACCATTTGCAACAACATGCATGGTAGCATAGCTATTTTGACCATCCATACTCCATATATGAATATGATGAACATCAATAACCTCGTCAATATTCATAATATGTTCTTTAACTTCGCCTACATCAATGTTATTAGGTGTTTTCTCAAGAAAGACATCTACCGCTTCTTTTAAATTTTTTATGGTATTCGTCAAAATAAATATAGCTACGCAAATTGATAAAATCGGATCAAAAAGCGCAAAGTCTGTAAACTTCATCACTATTGCTCCAACTAATACAACAACCCATCCAAGTACATCCTCAAGCATATGCAGGTTTACCGCTTTTTGATTAAGCGAGTCCCCGTCACGGGTGAAAATTGCCGCACAGAAGTTAACGCAAACCCCAACAACTGCAAAGATAATCATTCCGTCATATTTAATTTCTGTCGGTGATATTATCCTGCTTACAGCATTGCAAATTACCACAACAGAGCCTGAAAATAAGATTAAAGAGGTAATTATGCTGCCTATAACCGAATATCTTATGTATCCATAGGTAAAATTTTCGTCAGGCTGCTTCTTACTCTTTTTTTCAAGAAGAAATGAAAGACCTATACTTGCCGCATCACCTATATCGTGCACTGCGTCTGATATAATGGCAATGCTTCCTGTGTATATACCGCCTATAAACTCAAAGATTGAGAATGCAAAATTCAAAATAAAAGCAATTAAAATATTTTTCTCCGTCTTCATAATGGCCTCCATTGAACTATATATTCCACAAATATTTTGTTAAATATATTCTTTGGTGATATTTTAATAAAATTTTATAACATTGTCAATATCACCTTTCGCTTATTATATAAATAAAAAACTTTGCCGCATATACAGCAAAGTTTTTTTGTGGTTACTTATTCATCTTTTCAAGATCGTTATTTCTGATTTCAACACGTCTTACCTTACCACTGATTGTTTTTGGAAGTTCATCCACAAACTCAACAATTCTCGGATACTTGTAAGGCGCAGTGTGTGTTTTAACATACTCCTGAATTTCTTTTTTCAGTTCATCTGTGCCATTTGTTCCCTTGGTTAGCACGATTGTTGCCTTTACAATCTGTCCACGCACCTCATCAGGAACAGGAGTGATAGCACACTCAAGAACGTACGGAAGTTCCATGATAACACTCTCAATCTCAAATGGACCGATACG
The DNA here is from genome assembly GCA_045587365.1 of Clostridia bacterium. Classification (GTDB taxonomy): domain Bacteria; phylum Bacillota; class Clostridia; order Monoglobales; family Monoglobaceae; genus UMGS1820. The sequence goes on along the minus strand of JAZNCD010000023.1, from coordinate 2,273 downwards.
ATAGCCCGATGATTTGATAACATCATCGATACGGCCTACATACCAAAGGTAACCATCCTCATCCATTGTCGCCTGGTCTCCTGTATGATAGAAACCATCATACCACACATCCTTGGTTTTCTCTTCATCCTTATAGTATCCGATAAAGAGTCCACAGGGTGCACCATCCTTTGTGCGAATACAGATTTCACCTGTGTCACCTGTCTTACATTCGTTGCCGTCAGCGTCAAGAAGAACGACATCATAAAGGGGACTTGGTCTGCCCATAGAACCGATTTTTGGTGTTGAACCAACAAAGTTTGCAATTGACAATGTTGTCTCTGTTTGTCCAAAGCCTTCCATTATCTTAAGGCCTGTTGCCTTATAAAACTGATTGTAAACCTCGGGGTTGAGTGCCTCACCTGCAGTTGTTGCATACTCAATTGAAGACAAATCATATTTTGACAAATCTTCTTTGATAAAGAAGCGATACATTGTAGGTGGTGCGCAGAAGGTTGTGATATTGTACTTTTTAAACAATGGCAGAATATCCTCTGACCTGAATCTGTCAAAGTCATAAGTAAATACACCTGCCTCACAAAGCCACTGACCATATAACTTACCCCAAAGTGCCTTACCCCAGCCTGTGTCGGATATGGTAAAGTGGAGGCCGTCAGGGTTTACATTATGCCAATGCTTTGCAGTAGGATAGTGACCGAGTGCATACTTATACGAATGTGTTGCAATACGCGGATAACCCGTTGTACCTGATGTAAAGAGCATGAGCATCGGCTCGTCACCGCAGGGTGAATCCGCTTTGCGGTCAAAGTGTGTACTGAAACGCTCCATCTCAACATCATAGTCGTTCCATCCATCCCTCTGTCCGCCAACAAGAACTTTTATCATATCGGGGAAGTTTGCCGCAGCCTTTTCTGCCTCTGTGGATACATCGCCGTCTGCCGTGCAGACAATCGCTTTTACACCTGCCGCCTTGTATCTGTATTCAAAATCATGCTCAACAAGCTGATTTGTCGCAGGAATTGCGATTGCACCGATTTTATGAAGTGCAAGCATACAGAACCAGAACTGATAATGGCGTTTGAGGACAAGCATAACTGTGTCGCCACGCTTGATACCAAGAGATTCAAAATAGTTTGCGGTCTTTGCAGAATACTTCTTCATATCACTGAAGGTAAACTTGCGTTCTGTCATATCATTAGACACCCACATCATAGCAAGCTTATCAGGATCCTTTTTTGCAAGTGCATCAACACAATCAAAGGCAAAGTTAAACTTATCATCATTCTTAAACTTAATGCCATTGAAGACCCCTTTTTCGTCATATGATGACTCGATAAACTTATCCGCAACTGTCTCTGATGATTTCTTTTCCACAGATGCACCCTTTGCAGCAATAATCGGTGCCTCGGGGTATTCTTCGCTGAAGTGTCCGTCCTGTGGGTTTAAAACAACCGCGTGAAACTCACAACCACCCTCGCTTACGGCAATCATACCATGGGGGATTATACTGTTATAAAAGATTGAGTCGCCCTCGTTTAAAACATCAACGTGATTACCGACCTGAACCTTGAGTGAGCCTTTAACAATGACATCAAATTCCTGTCCGTTATGAGAGCTGAGCTTTATCGGTGCATCCTGCTCCTCTGCAAGATATGGGAACTTAACAAGAAACGGCTCCGCCAATTTATCCTTAAACTTTGGTGCAAGGTTGTTGTAGACAACGCCCTGCTTCTTAATAATCTTAAGACCCTCGCCCTTTCTGGTGATTGCAAAGGACGTAAGAGTTGTACTTGTACCCTCTAAAATATCGACAACCTCGACATTACAAGCCTTTGCACACTTGTAGATAAAGGTAAAACTAAAGTCTGTTTCGCCTTCCTCTAAAAGCTTATAGTCCTCCACAGATACGCCGGTAAGCTTTGCAAGCTCTTCCTGACTATACCCTTTCGCCTCGCGCAGGTCCTTGATTCTTCCTGCGACCTCTCTTAAACTGTAATCCATAATTCTGCTCCTTTCCTGATTTAGGTGTTAACAGATTTGAATAAAACAAAAAAAACCGTCTCAAAATAAACTTTTGAGACGGGTTATATCAACTCGCGGTACCACTCAAATTGCGGAAAATTTCCGCCACTTACCGGGCTCTATCAAGCCCTTTGCTTTAACGCAGCATTACGGAAGGAGTCTACTCAGGTTTACCTTTCGGTCCTCCAACTCAGAAGTGATGGGTCATTGGATAGCTCTGCCGTTGGCTCGCAGCAACCGCCAACTCTCTC
>JAZNCD010000022.1:0-52585 GCA_045587365.1 Clostridia bacterium | reverse complement strand
TTCCTTGCTGAAGAACTTGGTTATTTAGTTGATTGGGAGGAAACAACACAAACCGTCAGACTTACTAAAATTACTGAATAATACAAGCGAGGTTTAAACTTTGAGAAAACAATTCAGACCAATCTGTGCAGCACTGTTGATGCTTTCTTTGCTTTTATCCTTTGCATCAGTATTTGCTGCCGCAAACATTATTAAAATTGATGGCTTAGAAGCCGAAATCCCCGATGGAATGGGGCAAATCCGCGAAAGGGATGACAGAACCTTTGTCCCCCTCCGCTTTGTTTCCGAGTTTCTCGGCAACGATGTGTGGTATATGGATGGTCTTAAAACCGCAGGAGTTAACTCGCCTGATGCAGTTATATATGTCCAGGACGGAAACAATATCCTGTACAAGGTGTCAAAGATAACATCCAAAACCATAGAGATACCAATGGATACCTCGGCGTACATAGACACAGATGAGGGTCGTATGTATCTACCGATTCGTTTCCTTGCAGAAGCCCTTGACTATACAGTCGGATGGGACGAAGAAACACAGACCGTAACTCTTGATATGAACGAATAAAAAAATCCCCAATTTTAAATCGGGGATTTTCTATTTTATTCATAATCCACAACATCAATCCATCTCATTAAAAATTCTCTCTCTTCTTCGTTACCTTTAGAGAGCTGAGATGCCGCAACGATTGGAATCCACTTTTGTACATACTGCTTTGCAGTATCTGTCTTTTTGCAGAATAACTCAAGATACTTTTCTGCCGCATCAGTATCTCCTGCGAGGGAGAAGAGCAAGTATGTTCTTGCCGCATCTGCAGAAGCATTCCCCTGGGTTGCGTGCGCCCAGTCTATGATATATGCCTCGTCATTCTCGGTGATAATAATGTTACTTGGGTTAAAGTCACCGTGACATACTTTGTTGTGCTTCGGTGTGCCGTCAAGACGGGTATGAAGCTCGTATCTTGTGGTGGCATCAAGACCTGTTGCAGTAATCTTTCCATGCATTTTATCCTTAAGCTTATTGAGCATCGGTACAGTGTGGGCATGAACGCTCATCTGCAAATCCACCATACGCTCAATATACTCGTCCTTCTTATCGGGGTTTTCCTTCATAAGGGTCTCTAGTGACTTGCCATCTATATGTTCAAGAACAATCGCCCACTGTCCACCAATCGTTGTAACCTCTAAAAGCTTTGGCATCTTGATTCCGCTCTCCTCAACTCTTGCCTGATTGAGGGCTTCGTTTAAGATACTAGCCTTTGAATATTCCTTGCTGAACACTTTTATGGTTTTGTCGCCATCACGATATATAACCTTGTCTGCTCTTTTTACAATTACATCAGTCAACTCCATTATCTTTTACCTCCGTAATAAGCATTTAAATACATTTCCTTGATTTCGCTCATCAATGGGTATCTTGGGTTTGCACCTGTACACTGGTCATCAAACGCCTGCTCTACCATATCGTCAAGTCTTTCTAAGAATTCCTTCTCGTCTATGCCATAATCCTTAATTGCCTTCTTGATGCCAACCTTTTCTTTAAGCTCGTCAAGGGCTTTGATAAGATTGTTAAGCTTTTCTTCGTTATTCTTGCCCTTTATGCCGAGATAGTCAGCAACCTCTGCGTATCTTGCAAGGGTGTGCGGATGGTCATACTGAGAGAACGTACCCATCTTTACAGGTGTCTCTGATGCGTTGAATCTGAGCACCTCGTCAATCATAAGTGCATTTGCAACACCGTGTGGCAAGTGATAGAACGCACCAAGCTTGTGTGCCATAGAGTGACATACACCAAGGAAAGCATTTGCAAATGCCATACCTGCCATTGTTGCGGCATTTGCCATTTTCTCCCGGGCAGCAACATCGGTAAGTCCACTCTCGTACACAAGGGGCAAATTCTCAAACACCATTTTAAGTGAGCGAAGAGCCAGACTGTCAGTATAGTCTGTTGCAAGCATTGATGCATAAGCCTCAAGAGCGTGAGTAACTGTGTCTATACCCGATGCGGCAGTAAGACCCTTGGGGGCTGACATATGCAAATCAGTATCTATGATTGCCATGTTTGGCATAAGCTCGTAATCCGCAAGTGGGTATTTGATACCTGTTTCTTCGTCGGTGATTACTGCAAAAGGAGTAACCTCAGAGCCTGTACCTGCAGATGTAGGAACTGCAATAAAGTATGCCCTCTCGCCCATTTTGGGGAAGGTATAAACTCTCTTTCTGATATCCACAAAGCGCATTGCCATATCCATAAAGTCAGCCTCGGGATGCTCGTACATTACCCACATAATCTTTGCTGCGTCCATAGCAGAGCCACCACCAAGAGCGATAATGCAGTCAGGGGCAAAGGCTCTCATCTGCTCTGCGCCTGCCTTTGCACAAGCAAGAGTTGGGTCAGGGGCAACATCAAAGAATGTTGTATGAGGGATACTCATCTCGTCAAGCTTATCTGTTATTGCCTTTGTATATCCGTTTTTATACAAGAATTCATCAGTTACGATAAATACTCTCTTTTTGCCTATTACGTTTTTAAGCTCATCAAGAGCAACGGGCAGACAACCCTTTTTGATATATACCTTTTCAGGCGCTCTGAACCAAAGCATATTCTCTCTCCTCTTTGCAACTGTTTTGATGTTGAGCAAGTGTTTTACTCCAACGTTCTCAGAAACTGAGTTTCCACCCCATGAGCCACAACCAAGTGTCAGGGACGGAGCAAGCTTGAAGTTGTAAAGGTCACCTATACCACCGTGAGATGACGGAGTGTTTACGAGAATACGACAGGTCTTCATTCTGCTTGCAAATTTCGCAATCTTTTCTTTCTCGGTTTGTTCGTTGAGATAAACTGACGATGTATGACCAAAGCCGCCGTCTGCCACCAAAACCTCGGCCATGCCCAGAGCCTCGTCAAAGGTTTTTGCCTTGTACATTGCAAGAACAGGTGAGAGTTTTTCGTGGGCAAATTCTTCTGAAATATCAACAGATGTAACCTCGCCAATCAAAATCTTTGTGTTTTCAGGCACATCTACGCCTGAAAGCTGAGCAATCTTATATGCGCTCTGGCCAACGATTCTTGCATTGAGGGCGCCATTTATAATGATTGTCTTTCTTACCTTATCAATCTCTTCGCCCTTTAAGAAGTAACATCCGCGCTGCTCAAATTCTTTCCGTACTTCCTTGTAGATACTATCAAGAACAATAACTGATTGCTCAGATGCACAAATCATACCATTATCAAATGTCTTTGAATGGATAATTGAGTTAACAGCCAATAAAAGGTCTGCAGAATCGTCGATAATTGCAGGGGTGTTACCTGCGCCAACGCCAAGTGCCGGCTTACCGCTTGAATATGCCGCCTTTACCATTCCGGGGCCACCTGTTGCAAGTATAATATCAGAATCCTTCATAACTGTGTTTGTAAGTTCAAGGCTCGGTACATCTATCCAACTGATGATTCCCTCAGGTGCACCGGCTTTTACTGCAGCATCAAGCACAATCTTTGCAGCTTCAATAGTAGAGTTCTTTGCTCTCGGGTGTGGGCTGATTATAATTGCATTTCTTGTCTTGAGGGCAAGAAGTGTCTTAAATATCGCAGTAGATGTTGGGTTTGTTGTTGGGATGACCGCCGCGATTACACCAATTGGCTCTGCAATTTTTTGTATGCCATAGGCCTCATCCTCTTCGATTACGCCACAGGTTTTTGTGTCTTTGTATGCATTATAGATATACTCTGCGGCATAGTGATTTTTAATAACCTTATCTTCTACTATACCCATACCTGTTTCTTCAACAGTCATCTTTGCAAGAGCAATTCTCTGCTTGTTTGCCGCAGAGGCAGCAGCAAGAAAAATCTTGTCAACCTGCTCTTGTGTATAATGAGAAAATTCCACCTGAGCACGCTTGAGATTTTTAATCTCCCTTTCCAGGGCTTCTACATTGTCAATCAATACTCTTTCCTTGTTCATAAGAATTCCTCCATTTTACATTCTTCTTAATTCCTTCGCTATTATTTTATCAATAGTATTCCAAAATGTAAAATACTTATTATAAATATAGCCATATCAAAAATGATATGGCTATACATTACCCAAGAGAAAGCTCGTTCTTGTTTTTATATACATTGTCTATAAATTTTCTGTCAAGCTCTGTAAATTTATAACTGCTTTGGTATACCAGAACATCCCGATACAGCTTACCGGGCTTGTCCGACTTGACGCAGATAAGAGAATATTTGTCAAGATGCTTCTTCGGCACAGGCGACGTCCAGATGTAAGATTCAGGGATTTCCGAGAGCAGTTCAATCTGGTTGCCCCTCTCATACAGACGAATTTTCTTTATCTTTTCGCCTGCGCCCGGCTTTACCCCTTGCTGATGATAAGGAACTATCGTATCGCCATGAACAAGCTCTATACATTTAGCCAAATCCTCGCCGCTTATTATACCATTTTTGACATACTTGTTTTCTGCCGATGTCAAAATTATTCTCTCAAACTCCCAAATTGTCTCGTAGGAAAGCTTTTTTTCGTCGAGAAAATCCCTAAAATAACTCTCGTTTTCCATTCGATACCTGATTATGGCAAAGCTATGCTTACCCTCGCACACTCCAAAGATAGACTGCATGGCATTGGTTTCTTTAAAGTTCATATCTATCGTTCCGTCATAATCAAGGCCTTTTACCATATCCGAAAAAGCACAGGATATATAGCTTGACCTAGGAACTGATACATTGAGCGTCTGGAGGTTTTCGTTTGTGGCATAAGAAAGTCTCTCCATGTTTTCAAGTTGCATCACAATATTTTTGGCATACATCAAAAACTCTTCGCCCTTTTCCGTTGGCACAACACCCTTTGCAGTACGCTCAAAAATACTGAAGCCAAGGCTGTCCTCAAGCTCCTTCATTGCGCGACTCAGGTTTGGCTGTCCCATATATAGGTTTTCCGCCGCATGGGTTATAGACCTTGTTCTCTCGATTTCAATAGCATATTTAAAGTATTGAGTATTCATAATAGACCCCCGATATCTTTATATCAACTATAAATATTCTTCAATTATTTTACTTAAGCTCTCTACCGTCTCTCTTGTTGACTCAGGAATATACGCAAATGGAAACTCAATCCCCATATTATCATACTTGGTCTGACATATCTTGCGAAAAGGAAGGAGTTCTATTTTGTCTACACACTTATGTTCTTTCACAATCTCCCTAAGTTTGTTTATATTATCCTCTGTATCATTAATCCCGGGAATAATAACCTGACGGATTGTGGTCGGGATTTTTTTCTCATTGAGATAATTTAAAAATTCCATAGGCATTGAGAATGAGCATCCGACGTTTTCAAGATACTTCTCATCATCTGTGTACTTAATGTCAAGCAAAACTCTGTCCGTCTCTTTAAGCAGAAGTCTTACATCATCATTTAAGATACACCCCGATGTATCAAGACATGTGTTTATGCCCCGACTATGACAGAGGCAAAAGAACTCCCTCGCAAATTCTGTCTGCAAAAGAGGCTCTCCGCCCGACAGTGTGACACCACCGTCCCTGCCGAAATATTCAACATAACGAAGTGCCTTTTCAACCAGCTCCTCTGCCCCATACTCCGCCCCTGTGCTAAGGTCCCACGTATCAGGATTGTGACAACACTTACACCTGAGGTTACATCCCTGCACAAAAACCACAAAGCGGACACCCGGGCCGTCTAATGTCCCCATTGTCTGTATCGAATGAACTCTGCCCCGTACTCCCATTTATATTACCTCGTGGAAGGTTCTGCTTATAACCTCTCTCTGTTGCTCTCTCGAAAGCTTATTAAAGTTAACTGCATAACCCGAAACCCTGATAGTAAGGTTTGGATACGCCTCAGGGTTTTCGTATGCCTTCATTAAGGTCTCTCGGTTTAGCACATTGATGTTTATATGATGTGCATTTTTTGCAAAGTAGCCGTCAAGTATTGTAACAAGATTAGCTGTCCTCTCCTCTTCGCTTCTGCCAAGTGCCTCAGGGGTGATTGAGAAGGTGTTTGAAATACCATCGCGACAATCATCATAGCTGATTTTTGCAACAGAGTTAAGGGATGCAAGGGCACCGTTTTCTTCTCGGTTGTGCATCGGGTTTGCACCGGGCGCAAAAGGCTCGCCATTCTTTCTGCCATCCGGGGTTGCACCTGTGTTTTTACCATACATAACATTAGATGTGATGGTCAGGACAGACAAGGTATGGATAGCCTGTCTGTACGTCTTGGTCTTGCGAAGTTCGGTTATAACTCTGTGGGTCATATCTTTTGCAATCAGGTCAACTCTGTCATCATCGTTGCCAAATTTAGGGAAGTCGCCCCTTGTCTCAAAATCTGTTATAAATCCATCCTCGTTCTTTATCGGCTTTACGTTTGCATATTTAATCGCACTGAGTGAGTCTGCTACAACAGAAAGTCCTGCAATACCAAACGCCATAAATCTTTCTACTTCGGTATCATGCAGAGCCATCTGTGTCTTCTCATAAGCATATTTGTCATGCATATAATGGATGATGTTCATAGTGTTTACATAAAGGTGGCTTAGCCACTTTATGTATATATCAAATCTCTCCATTACCGCATCAAAATCAAGCTTGTTTGTGTCCATAATTTCCATCTGCGGACCTATATGCATTTTGCTTGTTGTGTCATAACCGCCGTTAATTGCAATCAGTAAAAGTTTTGCAAGATTACAACGCGCACCGAAAAACTGCATCTGCTTGCCTACCTTCATTGCAGATACGCAGCAGGCTATGGCATAATCGTCGCCATATATGGGGCGCATAATATCATCACTCTCATATTGTATAGAATCTGTGTCTGCAGAAACCTTTGCACAAAACTTTTTGAAATTCTCGGGCAACTTGGTTGACCAGAGAATCGTAAGGTTTGGCTCAGGCGAAGAGCCAAGGGTGTAGAGAGTGTTGAGAATGCGATAACTGTTTTTTGTAACAAGCGCTCTGCCGTCCTCTCCCATACCACCGACTGCCTCGGTTATCCACATTGGGTCTCCGCCGAAGAGTTCGTTATACTCTGGCGTGCGGAGATGACGGGCAATACGCAGTTTCATAACAAAATCGTCTATAATCTCCTGCGCACCCTCTTCAGTAAGAATACCATTTTGTATATCACGTTCTATATATATATCAAAAAACGTACTTACTCTGCCAAGAGACATAGCGGCGCCGTTTTGCTCTTTAATAGCGCCAAGATAAGCAAAATATGTCCACTGCACAGCCTCTCTTGCGTTTGCCGCAGGCTGAGAAATATCATAGCCGTACATAGCAGCCATTTCTTTCATATAGCCAAGAAACTCTATCTGCTTGTAAAGTTCCTCATCGCAACGTATGTTTGCATGGTCAAAGTGGCCACCCTCAAGCATTTTTTTATCTTTTTTCTTTTCTTCTATAAGTTTGTCCACGCCGTAGAGGGCTACACGACGATAATCGCCTATAATTCTGCCTCTGCCATAGGCATCAGGAAGCCCTGTTATAACGTGGCACTTGCGCGCCAGTCTCATCTCATCGGTATAGGCACGAAAAACACCATCATTATGGGTTGTGCGGAACTTAAACTCCTCTATAATCTTGTCACTGAGCTTATATCCGTATGCCTCACACGCCTGATGCGCCATTCTCATTCCGCCAAAGGGGTTTACCCCTCTCTTCAATGGTCGGTTTGTCTGCATACCTACAATTATTTCGTTTTCCTTGTCTATATATCCGGGCGAATAGCTGGTGAGAGATGATACAGTTGCCGTATCAATATCAAGCACTCCACCGTACTGACGCTCAAGAGCAAAGAGCGACTGAAGCTTCTTTAAAACCCCTTTTGTCCTCTCGGTCGCACCTGAAAGAAATGCCTCGTCACCTGTATATTCTTTGTAGTTCTTCTGGATAAAGTCACGCACGTTAATCTCTTCCTGCCATACACCCTCTGTAAATCCATTCCAGTTTTGATGTTTCATACTCTTTGCCTCCATTCCATAATGCTTATATAATTAAAAAAGGGCAATTCGACTTAAAGAATAAGCGAATTGCCCAGACGGTCGGCGTTATGCATTTACATTCCCCCGCGGTCATCCGCGAACTCCGTCAGTTATGTAAACGTTCTATACCTTGATTATATAATACTCCCCTGCACTTGTCAACAAAATTCTGTCTAAAATTGCAAACTCTTCTTCCATTGGCATTATGTCTTTTGCCCAAACTCTGCTTTACGCACTCTTGTGTTTTCTGATTTTTGTATATCACAAATTTAGAGAACAAAAACTCCAACACAAAATTTGAGAGCATTGTCACAATAAGGACTATGTATTCATTAACCCCTGCCATATCCGCAAGATGCCCAAGCCACGTAGACAAAGGGGTAAACACCGCATAAAAGCCAAAGAGTTTTGCCATGGCAACAGGAATATTTGCCGCAGACTTAAACGTGTATCGTCTGTTGAACGTAAAACTCCATATGATTGACAAAATAAGCGCCACCAGATACGCAGGCCAGTACATCCAACGAAACATCTCGTTGAATATAGCAAATGATACAACCTGAATTATCCCTGCAGATGCAGAAAACAACGTAAACTTTACCATTTGCAGAATTTGTTCTTTTTTCATACGCACCCTCCTTTTCCTTGTTTCTATAACCCCCAACATCCCCACTATAAGGGATGTACGATATAGATAACAGACTCAAGGGGAAGTCTGTTTCCTCGCCAAATTTCATTATCCCAACAATGCGACACATAAGTTTTAGATGCAAATTGTTTTAGCTAAATTTTGCAACAAGTTGCAAAGCTAAATTATTCCGCCTTACTCCATAGCTAAATTACTCCTTTGGAGTAGCTAAATTAAATTCGCTTTAAGCGTGCAAAGCACATTTAGCTGCCATAGGCTATTTAGCTGAACTTGTTCAATTTAGCTCGCGATAGCGAATTTAGCTGCGTTGCTATGCAACGCAATAACTCGTATCAAGTCAAAATCTAAAACATAAGTCTAGTTTAAGCCATCATCCAAAGTAGTTATATTTATTCTAGATTTAGTGAACAATTTAGATGCAGGTTATTTTACAAGTTAAAAAGTTCAGTGAAATCATTTATATAATAGTCTGAAACTTTCATTATGTCATCAACATATTCCTCTGAAGACCTATCGTAAACTCCGCAAACTATCATTCCCGCAAAAGCTGCCGTTTTGTCAGCATTATAGTTATCGTCAAGAAAAACTATTTCATTAATGGGCTTGCCTATTTTTTTGCCGCCATTTTATAGATTTCTACATCAGCCTTTGTTGTTCCGAAATCATCACAAGACCACACATTTGTAAAAACATCAAATATTCCTATTCTTTTTAAGCATATATCAAGCACGGAATGTGGACTTGCAGTTAGAACATTGAGGTCTGCACCTTGTGTCTTTAATTTTTTGAGGCTTTCAACCACATTTGCTTTTGCCTGAATGTTATATGCATATTCATCATACGCATATTTGTTCATAAGCTCTAAAAGTTCATCCTCCTGCATTTTCAATCCAAGTTGTTCAATATAATATCTTGCAGTTCCCGCATAGCCCAATGGTGTAATAATCTTTATAATATCATTTTCATACTTTATGTTATTTTCATCTAATATTCTTAGCATGCTCGATATATATGCCGGCATGGAATCAACCAATGTTCCGTCAAAATCAAATAAATATGTATTATACTTCATAATTCCACCCCTTTGTAAAAATTATTATACCATATTGGACAAAATTTGGCAAGTTATCTCCCTTGTATGTCAACAGACAAAAACAACCTTCCCGATACGGGAAGGCTGTTATACTTGACATATATTTTCTATTCTTCAAAAAGCGGGGTTGAGAAGTATCTCTCCGCGGTATCGGGCAGGACTGTTACAACCGTTTTGCCCTTGCCAAGCTTTTTTGCAAGCTTTATTGCTGCCGCAACATTTGTACCGCTTGATATGCCGCACATAATACCCTCTTTTGCCGCAAGCTCTTTTGAGGTTTGTATTGCTTCTTCGTCCTTTACGATGCAGATATCATCAATAACACTTTGATTCAGCACCGCAGGAATAATTCCATCCCCAATGCCCATCTGTATATGTGTGCCGATAGAGCCGCCCGACAAAATTGCTGCATTTTCAGGTTCTACTGCCCATATCGTCATATCCGGGTTTTCTGCCTTTAAGGTTTCTCCGATACCTGTTATTGTACCGCCAGTGCCAATACCCGAACAAAATCCGTGGATAGGACCACTTACCTGCTCTAAAATCTCTTTGCCTGTCTGCTCTCTCTGTATCTGTGGATTTGCAGGATTTTCAAACTGCTGAGGCACAAACACATTGGGGTCTTCTGTCTGCATTCTGAGTGCAAGCTGCAGACATTCCTCTATACAATCACCGATGTTGCCTGCATCATGAATAAGGATTACTTCCGCTCCGTAATGACGCACAAGAAGACGTCTCTCTTCGCTTACAGAGTCGGGCATAATTATCTTTGTCTTGTATCCGAGCACTGCACCAACTAAAGCAAGTCCTATGCCCTGATTACCGCTTGTAGGCTCTACAATGATTGTGTTTTCATTTATTATGCCTTGTTTCTCGGCGGTTTTAATCATATTATACGCAGTACGGGTTTTTATAGAGCCACCAACGTTCAGCCCCTCTACCTTAACCAATATGTCCGCTCCGCCTTCGGGCGAGAGCTTTCTTAGTTTTACAAGAGGGGTATTGCCTATTGCTTCTAAAATATTTTCATATACCATGGATAATTACCTCAAAATCTCAGTTTCCATTATTTTGTCACTATAACATTATATGGACTTTTTCCTGATTTGTCAATTGTGTTTTTACATTTATGCAATAGGGTATTTGCCCCTTTCTATATCTTCGATTATTCTGGCTATGGCATCTTCCTCGTTGCTTACCGTCACATAATCCGCAGCCTGCTTTGCCGCCTCTGATGCATTTAAAACCGCAATACCGATGCCGGCACTTTCAAACATCGAAATATCGTTGTTGTTATCGCCGGCGGCTATTGTGTTTTTGATGTCAATATTTAAAAGCTCTGCCAGTTTTTCAACAAGCCTGCCCTTACTTACACCCTTCGGAAGAATTTCGTAATATTCCTCGTGAGAGCGTATAAAATCAAACTCTCCCGATGAGGGATGCTTCCTCAGCATTTCCATAAGCCTTGTAATGGTTTCCTCTTTCTCTTCTGCAAAGAGGATTTTTGCAATGGGCTCTTTGACATCTCTGTAATGACAGGATAAATCGGGATAACCCTCGTTGTTTCTGTGCCTCTCGGTTGATGCATTTTTCTTGCAGAAGTATATCTTATCGTGCAGATTAACCTCAATCCCCACAGAGGGAAGGTTTACATCCACATACTCTACAAGCTCAAGTGCGGATTTTGGAAGCTCCACCGACCACAAAAACTTATTTGTCTTGTAGTCATATATTCCGCCCCCGTTTATGCAACCGCAAGGGGCATTGGGCTTTATCCATTCATAAACCCTGATTGCACCGTGGGGCAAACGACCCGTCAAAAAGGTGAATATACCACCCTCTTTTTTAAAATACTCAATCGCCTCTATATTCTTTTTCGAAATTGTTTTGTCATCCTTGACCAAGGTTCCGTCAAGGTCTGTTACAAAAAGCAATCCGTCAAACTTTCCCATAATTCCACGTCCTCTGTATATTTTATGCACCTGCTATTTTAACACAAAATATACAGTCTTGCAACACATTTATGCTCTTTGAGGTATTTTGACGATAAACGCATAAATGACAATGCCTATGGGGTGTACCGCTTGGGACAGTTAGATAAAAACGCCGTATTCTCCTATAGTGGAAAATACGGCGTTTTTCAGGCTTCCCTTTAGGGACGATACTCTCCGGTGGAGAGCGCTTATCGGGGGAGGCTTTCTTTTATGTCCTTAAGCACGCTCGCTTAGGGAAATGTTTTTCATTACTCAATGATCACTAAATCTGACATTCTAATCCTCACAAGCTTTCTAATTGGAGCGTAGGACTCTTCGTTCCACAGATAAATAACACATTCATCCGCATCCTCTGTAATTGGTGTTACAGTGCATTTATACTGTCCTCTTGCTGCATCATAAGTTGCCTCGCCTGTATTTGCCGCAACAAACTTGCCATCCTTGTGTTCGGCAACAAACAACCGATAATTGTCGTCATAGTCGCCAAGAAGGTTTATTTTGATGTCATCGCCCTCTTTATACAAATCACTAATCAACCACTGACTTATCGGTGTTGTATCGATTGTATCACCCCAAGTATTTGACATTCGAACTGTTATATCAATCTCGCCACTTCCCTGATAGTAAATGCCAATCTTATGTACACCTTTCTTATTTGTCGGGTCTGATTTAGTCTGCGGTGAACTCTCCAGCGGATTTGGATCCATCCACTGAACATCATATCTGTCTGCACCGTCTACCTGAATCTGGAGGTACAAACTCTTGGCATTTCTGTCAAATACGCCCTCATAGTGTGTAGTTCTTTCTGATTTTTCAGCCTCTGTCATGGGCGTGCCGTTATTTGCTGCACTCTCTACTTCAGCCTCTACCAGGGTTGATACGTACTCTTCCTTACCCTTATTGTCATACATCTTCAGGAGAATAGTATTATCATTAATTCTCTCGTAATCAGCCTTGGTGTGCATAAACCACCAACCGTCAAACTCTTCGTCTTCAGCAAACTCTATTTCGTCGCGGAGAGTCACCACATCGTAGTTTTCGTCAATCCATGCACCGCGATGAACCCTCACAGCGCCTGCGTCCTCGTAAAGCTGAGACATATCAAGAGTTGTATATGCACCACCTTCAATCTCGCCATAATCCATCACAGCAGCAAAAGATTGTTCCTTCTGCGCTGTCCACGTATAGCTATTGTCTACACTTTCACCCGCAGCAGGATCATCATCAGGATTTATAACGAGAGTGTTATGGCCCTCTGCACGACCCGCATATTTTGAATAGTTGGTACCAATGTTGTAATCACTTGTACCCATCTCATAGCTCCAACGCGCTCCGTCCATACAAAGACTAAAGTCACCACCGTCGTTATGGAAGTGATAATGTCTTGTAGGTCCGCCGGCAAGAGCAAAGAATAGCGATGCGCCTGCCGCCCAATCCTCGTGAATTGTCACAATCTCTGTACCCTCGGTATAGTTGATAGTATCAAGACTGGTATACGACTTAGCCTTTTGTATAAGCTGCTGGTCGTCAAAATGCTGATAGAAGATTGTGTCCATAAAATACCATGCATTTATATCTCCGTATCTGTATCTCCACTGTCTGATTCTTTCAATGTCATCACGGCCATAATAGTCTGCGTAGAAGCTTGCACTTACAGGCACGCCGCTCATACCGCCACCATACACGTTTTCGTCTGCATAGACGAAGCTGCCTGTCTGAGAGGTAAGCTGAATAACCTTATCAAGACTCTCTTCAACACCGGTTGCCTCTAAAACGTTATATTCGTCACCCATTACATTGAGAAGTGATGAAAATGCCGCCGCCGTATTGTTGTGAACAACCGAAAGATAACTTTTACCCTCAAGCCATCCGCCTGCAGGATAGAGACCAAGGTTTGAATACTCCCAATTGCGTATTGCCTTTTCAAGTGTGTCAAAGCACACATCAGGCTCGTAATCTGCAAGAACTAATGACGCCGTAACCAAACCATGCTGAGTGTAGGGTACAAAGTTACTCTTCCACTTTACAAAGTTGTTGGCGTTACCCATATTACCCTGTCCCTGTGAATCCTTATTAAGCGCAGACGGAAGCATCGCATAGAAGGTCCTGTTCATTGGGCGAAGTCCGATTTCCAGAATTCCTTCTGCAATTTCTTCTCTTTCTTCTTCTGTAAATTTATCATAGAACCAGTCAAAGCCTATTGCACAGCCGTAAAGCCACTCACCTGCGTCAATTACATGTCCGTAGTTAAAATCAGGAAATTTAACCACTTTCTTCATATTACTTACTGCAAGGTCCGCACATTTTTTCTTTAAATTATCATCCGAAGTAAACTGGTATGCAAGACCGAGCTTTATCATATTATACTCAAATTTTCTTGCCGCCGCCAATGTCCTGTAATTATCTTCAAACTCATAATTTACAAGATAATTTTCTTTTATGACCTCATTGGCATCTGATTCTATTTTCGCTATCGCATCGGTGTATACACCAGCATAGGTGCTCGATGCATTATCTGCTGCAATTCTATCTCTTATTGCGGCAACCTTATCAGGGGTCAGGACAATCCTTGGATGGGACTGCGCCTTTGAGTTATATGTTTCTTCAAGCTGCTGCGCCGTTGGTCTGTCATAGAATATAAAGTTTGAAATCTCCTGAGCATCGCTGAGTACGGTCTGCGGATGCACGCACCAACCTTTAGAATAATACTGCTCGTCAAACCAGGGCTGCGCATCAAGGTCGTTGCTCTCGGGCAATTCTGCATCGCCTTCGGCAATCATTACCATCTTGCCGTACTTATAAAATTCGCAAGTATAACCAAGGGCTTCGGCAATTGTTTTTACAGGTGCAAGAGGCTCGCCCTTGTAATACTTTGTATTTTCCTCTTCGTCGGTTGAGAATACCCTGCCGTCTCTGTATATCTTTATACCAAGGTTATCGTACGCACCTCTATCAAAGGTAAATCTTAATGCTTTTGCGTCAATAAAACTTTGTGACAGAGGCACTACCATACTGTTGATGGGCATATCCGTTGCTGCCGTAAGCTTTACAAGCTTTCCATCTACATATACCTCTATGCTATCACAGGGTACGCCATCTTTAGTCGTGCCAAGCCTTGTATATACCAAATTTACCTCTGACCAGCGATTTTTCGGCAGAGTATATTTGCCTATAATGGTTCCGCTTGTTATATGCTCGTCTTCCTCAATATACTCAGGTATACCATCATAAATATTAAGCATATTACTTTCAATACTATAAATTGTGGTCGGTCCATCATCGACATTCGGGTTTGATCTGATATTAGCCGATGCAAAGCCAACAATCGCCGGATTTGTTTCAAAACTGATAACCATCTGTTCTCCGGGATCAAGGGCCGTAAGGTTTCTAAAGTTATCTGAATTTTCCTTGCTTCGATAAGCAAACTCGCTCAACCCGTTTACAATGTATTTATCTCCTGTTTTTCGACTTCTTACATCTATCTTGCCACCTTTGTTCATTGCATAGAAGACCTGACCTGTAAGCTCTTCATTGCCTGAATATATAGCCTCTGCCTTAATAGTTTCGCTCTGCCAATCGTCAAAGTCAATCATCGGCATAATAACATCTATGCCGCTTTCAACCTCTTTCTTGGCAAGAACTGTACCGCCTTTTACCCATTGGTTGTTGACAAACTCAACCTCTGCATCAAGCTGCTCGTTGATAACACTCAATGGTACATAAAGCTCTCTTTCCTCGTCGTCATATACAAAAGAGCCCTTATCATACTCGGTCTTTGTGCCTCTGTTATAGGTCATATCTCCGTCGCCGTGAAATACCACCTTGTCAAAGAGATATGTTCTTGTAAGATTGTCGTCGATAAACTGAGATGTATGCACTATATCAAAGTCATATACACCATAATTTCGTGTAAGACTCGGCTCTTTCGAAAGACCTGTAACCTCCATCTCGCGGATTTCAAGTGTGCCTATGCCTTCATTTATAGTCATACTTATATTTGACAGAATTTCTATATCATCACCGATTGCAACATTCTGGCACAAAAGCTCTCCGTCTACAATTACATCGTAGTATCCGTCTTCGATATTTACTATCATCTGCAGGTGATGCCAGTCGGTTATGTTAATATCCTTTTCACCGCTACCTGCAATTAGTTTGCCATCACTTAAGGTGACTGCTTCACTATATGCCCCCTCGGTGCTTATATCATCACCCATAACTATAAAAGGTCCACCTATGTCCCTTGATGTAAAATGAAACAGACCATCAATCATAAAGTATTTAAACTCTTTATCAAAAGGTATAAGGTCTGTTGTCACACCATAGGTCGGCACATTCAGATTTACAAGGCTGTTCTCGCCGGCTTCGTCCGAGCCACGGGTCAAGATAAGCTTATCGCCTTTCTGATTTTTCTTATCCGCAGGCTCTATAACATAGCTATTGCCGCTTGATGCCATAATTGATGCAAACTCATAATCCTTAGAGCCAAGCATTACTCTTTCGCTATGGAAGTATGTAAAATCGTTTGGCTGATGGTCAATTCCAAGAAGACTCGGATTTACCTCCTCTTTCTCTTCTGCCTTGTCTGCATACTTTGTAACCGAGAAGTTATCAAAGGTACCTTTTGGATCAAAAGAGAGTCTTGATGTTGAACTACCGAGATAGTCAACTGCAAGTTTGTTTATACCATCTGAGGATACACTGCCGTTTCCGCTGTAGCTGCTATTTGCAGTAAGCGTCTGAACATCAGAGCCAAGGTATACCTCAACTGTGTCATCGGTGCCGCCACTGCTTAAATTATTATCCACTCCGTCACCGGCAGTGTATACTATTCTTACATCAACCCACTGATCAGACGGCAGAGTTATATATCCAAGTGCTTTATCCTTCGCGTTTGATGTAGAATTACCATCAAAAACGTACAGCATGCCGCCATCTACCCTGAAAAGATAATTCAGTATGCCTGATGTATCGGCATCGCCATCTGTACGGTTATACATCCAGAAGCTTTTATCTGAATGTACAGAAATACCATATTCAAGCTTCTCGCCCTCGCTGAGCGGGATATTTTTCAGCCTTCCGTTTTTGTCAGCGCTGTATTTAACCTCAACACGGGCGCTCGTACCTGTGTCGTACTTATTATAAGCACCACTGTAATATCTATCTGTCGTACCATCCTTTGTCGCAACCGTTACATATATTTTACCTACATATTCACTGTCATTCTGCACAGAGAAAATCGGTTGCATAGTTGACCATTGAGTAACATCTGCATTGTCATCTTTACCACCAACGGGAATTTCTGCTGTTTCGTAGCTATCAAAGTTTATCATAGGCACAACAGTGGTAATCACTTTGCCGCTTTTTTTGTATGTGGCACCATCTACATAGTGGTAAGCGCCCATATTGTCATACACGCCACCTGCAAAGGTAAATCTTGAAACCTTACTGTCAAGTATACTTCCTGTCATAGGGATGACCTTGCCTGAATACTCAGCACCGCCTGCACATACAGGCTTTACAGTTTTATTGTTTATGTATACAACAAGACTGTCGCAGACACTTCCATTTGATGTTGTACCGTTTCTTGTATATACCAAATCAACCTTTACCCACTGGTTATTTGGCATTGTATATGTACCGATAACAGAACCCTTTGTATTGGATGATTCATCTGCAACAGCGTTATATAAATTAAGGGTGTTGTTTGAAGTACTGAAGAGATTTGTCGGGCCTTCATCGTTATCCATTCTGATGGAAGCAGAAGAACTTTTACCTGTACCGCTGAAGGTCTCAAAGCTGAAAACCATCTGTTCTCCATCGGAAAGGGCATCGGCATTTCCAAGAGTTGAAGCATTATCGCTTCTCATATATGAAAACTCGGCAATTCCGTTTACAAGATACTTATCTCCGGTGCCCCTGCTCTTTATCGAGACTGTGCCGGGGTTGTTCATTGCAAAGAAAACCTCACCGGCAGGCTTACTGTTGCCGGAATATTGAGTGCCCGCTGCAACGGTTTCATCTGTCCAGTCGTCAAAATCAACAAGGGGCATAATATTTATTATACTGCCCTCTGTCGAAGCCTCGGTTGCAAAGGTCGGCGCAACACCATAAGTCGTCACCGCCATAATCACCGCGGATACAGCTGCACAAAGTCTATTAAGTAATTTCTTTTTCAATTTTCCCACTCCTTATTTGCTCCTCAAGTAGTATTCTACCATAACAAATATCAATGTCAATTAAAATTTATAAATTTATATAAAAAATATTTAAAATTTTTGATGCCTTTTGTATATGTAATAAAATTTTAGGCTTCCTTGTGCAATGGGAGCTGTCATCAGCGCAACACAATTGCCGCCGGCGATTTGTACCCCTTTAGGCAAGGGAGGCTTGGAATACAAATAAATAACTGTCAGCCGCTGGCTGACAGTTATTTATAAAATCTAAAATATTACTTGCTTATATTTGCAAATATCATCGGGTCCATAAGGTCTGATATAATGTACATATCAGCATCGCCTTCCCTTGCAGCCCCCTTTATTGTATACTGCAATGGGTTGTTGCCTGTCTCGAGAGTAATTTCATCTACAACAGTTTCTGCAACATTGTGGCCCTCATCGTCAACATACCAAACACTACGGAGAACATAAGCTGTCTCGGCTTCTCCGCCACTGTTTACAACTGTGGTCTGGCAGATTGCATCATCTCCTGCATAGTACCACTTTGTGTCGTCCTCTTCTGCATAGCAACCTGCCTTTGAAACCTTGAAAGACTTCTTTACATCAGCACCAAACTCAAACGCTGACGTCATCTTCATTGTCTTGTCAAGTACAAACTGATATGTAGAGTCGGGTTCGAGAGCATTTGCAAGCTCGATATTTATAGCGTAGTCTGCAGCTACATACTCTACCGACTCCGGCACAATCTTATTGCCTGCAGCATCAAGAAGATAAACTGTATCTGTTGTTATACTGCTTGTTACAGGTGCAACACTAACCTTAGCGGTGAGTTTTTTTGCATCGTATGGAACTTCCCCTGATACAACTTCAACCTCTTCTGCACACTCTGTAATTGACAGGATATTGGGAGGTGTATGAACCGTTGTAAGCTGAAAGTTATCAAAGTATATATCACCATAATCTTTTTTCGTGTTATTGTGTTTAATACACCCCATACGGAAAAGGTTTGGCTTATTGCCGTCACCCCCCTTAAGTTTTGTCTCTACATCATCGGCAAGCTGCACCTCTATGCCATCCGAAGGAGTGATATATACGTCTGCAAGGTCGTGCTGCCAATCAAGCAACACTCTTATGTGATACCACTTCTGGAGCTCCATATCATAATTCATGATAGCAGCGTCGTTCGATTTCTCAAGCTTTAACACAGGCTTAAGTTCTGTGGAAGTTCTAAAAACGAACAGGCCTTGAAGATTTGCACCGCTGGTAAGTTGCTCTCTTAATTCAAGGCGAACCATATCCTTTTCCTCTTGGCAACAATTCTCATAGTATACGTCAAACTCAAAAGATAATACACCGCCCCGGTCGACATAAGTAGAGACACCGATATCTGCCCTAGAATAGTCTTTGTTTGTCTGCTCTATACATCCATCATCGGCACCAATTGCAACAACCACGTTGCCGTCTTCTAAATTTTTATACTCAGCATAACCTGAATAATACGCATCTGTTTTCGTGCGACCATTCTCTAACTTTATGCCGCTTTTTTCATCTGCAGTTACAGGGACTACCATCTGCTCATTAAGAATGTTGGCTGTAATGCCGGCACTTCCCTTGAGACCATGTTCGTCATAAGCTACAAACTCAACCTCAAAGGTACCAAGACCGATTTCACTGAATGAAACACTAATTTCGTCATCCTGAGCAGTCTTGAAAACTGTGCCGTCAACTAAGATTTCCATCCCTGCAACTTCGCCATTATCTGTGGCAGTTGCTGTCAGGGATTCGCCTGCAAGAAGCTGAGTGCGAATTGTCTTGCCGTCTGCATAGCTGCCAAGCTCTACAACAGGAGCATCATTTTCATCTACGTAAATTTTAGCGCTGCCTCTCTTGCTGCCTGATTCTGCAGAAATTTCGTTTTCACCGTCCGAAGTCGGTGTATGGCTGAACTTATAATAGTCACCTTTAATTGTTTCTGTTTTTCCATTTGCTGTAATTACTGTTTCTGTGTTGAAATCTGCACCATCAATCTTTACAAATACATCAACACTCTCTCCAAGGGTAATGGATTCTGCGCTAAGCTCTACTGTTACCGAGGTAACCTCCGCCGCAAAAGCGGCGGAGATTCCAAATGGGAGCATCATAGCAATAACAACAAGAGCACTTAAAAGTTTTTTGCTGAATGATTTAAAATTCATATCCTACCTCCTATTTTTCTGCTGCTTCCTCAGGTGTCGGAACATTAATTGCCCAGAACTCTCTGAGATTGATACCAACTGCGTTCACGTTGTTACCCTGACCTACTATCTTCAAGTATCTTGCGGTCTTTTCAGGTATACGATAAACTGTATAGTCTTCGTGTTTCTGAGTTGTGAAGGAGCCAGCAAATTCAAAGTTCTCTCCATCATTTGATGTATAGATATCAAAGTAGTAGTCTCTCTCATGTGCCTTCCACTGTGCAACAAGAACACCATTTACGTTCTCTTCACTTCCAAGGTCAATTACGCAGTAGTCGCCTTTGTTTGCACCATACCAACGTGTCTCAAGATCCTGGTCTCTCATATTCGGTCCCGGGTTAGCTGCCTCTGCTTCGCTGCTTACCCAGCTGTCTGCTATCGGGAAGATATTGATAGTATCACCATACTTTTCTGTTATTGGTGACTTCTCAACCACAATATTTGAGTTAAATTGTGCATTCAATGTCTTAGACTTGAGCTTAACTGGAACTGTCTGACCAAACTCGGTAGGTGCTGTAAACTCAATCTCTACATCAGGATTGTCACATACAATCTCAACCTTTGGCATTGTGGTCTTAAATACCTTTACCTTCGTTGTATCTGCGGTAGGTGCACCATCAATCAATACCTTGTAGGTAAATTCAAGATTTTCTATCCTGGGTTCGAAAACAGGGCAGGTCCACTCTGCCATTGGCGTTGTGTCTATATCTCCCTCAAACTCTGAAATTCTTACCGTTATATCAACCTGCTTACCACCCTTAAAGTAGATACCGATACGTCTTACCGTTGAAAGGTTTGTCGGGTCACCCGCAACTACAGGTGATGAAGGCAAAAGCTCGGTAGGACCTGTCTGAATGAAGTGCTCATTTGCAGTACAGTCATAGGTCAGCACCATACTCTTACCATTCTTGAAAAGTATAACTGTGTTATCGTTAACCTTTGTAATCGCAGCATCGGTCTGCATAAACCACCAGCCGTCACCTTCCTTCTCGAAGGTTAGCTCGTCGCGAATTGTAAATGTCTTGTAGTTATCGGATATTCTTGCACCTCTCCAAGACCTTGAAATATCGTGGATATCGTGTGCATCCGTCATATCAAGAATTGTGTATCCACCGCCGCCGTTTTCGTCAACCTCGTACTTGATATGGTTTGCCATAGCAAGCTTATCTGTATTGGTGTAGGTATAGTTATATCTTTCTATACCATTTGTAAAGCCCGGGTCGTTGTCGGGATTGATGGTAAGTACGCTATGACCCTCGGTACGACCGAGAACCTTGTTGAAGGTTGAACCACCGACGTTATAGTTACCGGTACCAACTTCATAAGTCCAGCACTCACCGCGGTTTATAAGCATAAAGTCGCCGGTGTCGTCATGTCTGTGATAGTGATAAGGTGCACCACCTGCCAGGAAGAATACTGATGCCTCGGGATCAGTCCAGTCTTCGTGGAAGGCAACAAGCTCTGTACCCCCCTCGTGATAGAAGGCCTGGAGGTTTTCATATGGGTCAACAGAGCTTAGCGGCTCATAATAAATACAGTCGATAAACTCTGCGTTATTAGGCTGCTTCCTAAGTCTGAAGAGTCTCCATGCCATAAAGTCAGGTCTGTCGTAGAGCTTTGCGGCAAAGCCCGCAAAAGCACCAACATGTCTGAACTGGCCATAATTATAGTTATCGCAGTCACCCCAGCCAAAGGAACCTTTCCATGAGGACTGATGTGCATTGGCTACGATAAAGTTCTCCATACCCGGAGCTTTCTCAAGCTCATAGGTACTGCCGAAGATTTTATCAAGGGCACCAATACCCCATGAGAAGCCCTGACCAACAACGTCGCCGTAACTAGGACTCTCTGTCCATGCACCGTGGGGATAGATAACCTTAAAGCAGTACTCCCATCCGCGAATAATCTTTGCCATCAACTGTGATGCAAACTCAGGCTCTTCATCCATAGCAAGTGCGCAGGCAAGTGAAACACCACCCATATTGTATGGGTAGTAGTTTGCCGCCCACTTTGGATAGAAGCTGTCATACTGGAACATAAGTCCAGTAGGTCCACTACTTGAACCCGCGCCTGTCTCTGTCCACTCTTGTGATACATGGGCGCCTGCACAAAGGGCATCCAGGATTCTGTCAGTCGGCTCAAGACCTGCATAGATAACTCCCTGCAGTACCTGTGAACGCTCTTCGGGGGTGTAAAGATCCCAAGCCCAGTCAAGGCCAAGTGCAACACCGCCCATCCAGAAGCCCGGGTCAATGGATTTCTGAATATTATACTCGGTAAAGCCTGCAACGTACATTGTACGCTCTTTAAGCTTCTGGCCCCACTTCTCATCGCCTGTTACGTGATATACAATACCAAGTGCAGCCTGTCTCTGAAGGAAGTTACGGCCCTTACCCGAGGTATCCTTGTAGTTAGCATGTTTTTTATCTCTTGCCGCCTCGTCATAGAGTCTGATTGCTTCCCAATCATCCTTCATACCCTGCTCTGCCTTAGACATAATACCCTTCCATATATTCTGGAAGTCGGTATCACTCTCGTCTGCAAGGTATTTTTTTAGGACTTCAATTCTATCCTGTGTAAGCATAATTTTCGGGTGGCTTGAGTCTGCACCTGTTGTCTTCTGATAGTCTGCAAGAAGTTCTTCTGCCGATGGTCTCCAATACTGGATATAGTCAGCAATCAACTGTGCGTTTGTCAGAATATACATAGGATAGCAATCCCATGGGATGTTAGTATATTCTTCTGCAGAAAATGCCCATGATACATATCTCCATGGCTCTGCGTCGATATTACCCTCTCTTGGTAAGTCATTATCAGGAGAGAGAATAACCATATCACCATACTCGTATCCCTTTGCGTACCATCCAAGCTGCTTACCTATTGCGCCAACGGGGGCAAGAATTGTCTCACCGTCCATTTTCGGCTCGCCTGCCACAAAGGTCTTATCGCCTGCTGACCAACTGTTGTTGCCGTTATGTACAACCTCTGTACCAAGGGCAGCACTAAGGTCAACGAGGTTAAGGTAAAGCTCTTTGCTGTCTTTATCCCAAACCTGTGGGCCTGTAAAGTCGTGCTTTGCACCATCGTAGTAACTTCTCTTAACCTCGCCATGGAAAGCGATTCTTGTAGAGAGATACTCGATGATTTCTTCATCATCGGGGAACTGTGAATGGTGGGTTACCTTGATTGTGGTAACATTGCCATTTTCGTCAGTTACACGCTCCGGCTGTTTGGTAAGACCAATGTTGGTCCACTTCCATATCTTGGCTGTGCCGTAGCCGTCATTAATACCCGTTGCAAAACCCTCAATATCTCTGAGTGTCTCGGGCATTGGCTGATCAAGGGCAAGCACCTTGTCATCAAGGATAACATCGTAGGTACACTCTGCCATATTGTGATAAATCGCAATATGGTGATATACATCGTTACCGTTTTCATCCTTAAAGTTCAAAGGTTCACTCTTGATGCCTGTAGATGTCTCTACGTAACCGCCCGGCTCTAGGTATGCTGCCTCGAACTCAACCTTATCGCCAAATCTTGGCTGATAGTCAACTCGAGATAAAAGCATACCGGCTGTACTATCTGCGGTGAACTTACCTCTTGTAACATAGTATGGATAGTTATCCCAAATCGGGAAGTCTCTTGAACCCATTCTGAATACATCAAGACGGTAGTAAGCCTCGTTCTGGCCTGTACCCTGCTCCTTTGTGTAGATATATTTGTCACCTTTAAAGGAGTCGTGGAAGTCCTCCATCTCTGCAACAAGTGTAGTACCTGCATCCATAAACTTATCTGTAGCATGAGCTGCTTTTGTAGTACCTGCGTTAATATCGCTGGTGTGGAAATAAGCAAAATCATGAGGAGCCTGGTCTACGTTAAGAGACGAGGTATAGTTTGTAAAATTACCGTCATAAAGCTGGGTTTCGCACTCATCTCCGTAGTACATTCTAAAACCGTCAATGGTAAGTTCGCCCTTACCATGCTTGTTAAGAATCCAACCATCCCACCATTTGCCAATCCAGTCTACGTTCCACGCCCTCGCAATCTGCTTACCATCAATGTAATAAGCAACCTTGCCTGTATTTGTGCTGGCAGTGAAGGTAATGGTAGTCGGTCTTACGTTTGAAACAGATCCTGAAATCTTACCCCCAGAGAGAATAAGCTGACCATCTTCAACTGTTACTATTTTTTTCTTATAATAGCCTGCTTTAAGACCGATATCAATGTTTATTGGTTCTTTTGGGTCACCCTTTAAGGTTACAGTGAAACCAATTTCGCCTGTAATTCTGTCGGCAACACGCTCACCACTTTGAATACCGCCGGCTTTTCCGGGCGCCATATACATTGCGCGGCTGAAATCGTTTGTCGAAACAATCGATACTGTTTCAGGGTTTATAAGCTGATAGCCTTTAAGCTCCTGTCCAACATCAAAACGTTCAAAGTTCTCGAGTACGATTGTGTTGGTCTCGCCATCTGCAAGGGCTGTACCACCGAAAGCCGCGATAATTCCAATAATGGTGATTGTTCCAAGAAGCGTAAACTTCTTAGTCATCATTTTTAATTTCTTCATCATCACTCACCTCGGTTATTTAGTGTCATAATCCTCTATAAGGATAACCATCTGTGTTCTCTCATACAGCTGTTTTACAACGATAAAGTCAGCTTCTTCTACGCCAAAGTTCTTGATTGTCTTTATGTCATCCATAGTTGCAGGTCTGCTCTGCTTTGTTTTGTAGTTAAACTTGAGATATTTTTCCTGATACTTGTATACACCTCTCATAATATCGAGGTCACACTTCCACTCGCCACCTTGTTTAAGATTTGAAGTAATTACACGAATCATACCATCGCCATATGTGTACGGTACGCCAACTGTGTAGTTTGTCTCATTTGAAGCCTTCTCGATATTGTTTGAATCAACAGTTGAGTTATATGTCATCGTTGTACTATTAAACTCAACTGTGAGTTCTGTAACCCTCTTACCATCAAGTCTCAGCTTTACTAAATCGCCTGCCTGAAGCTTAGGGTTGACATCTCTGACAAAGGTAACATCTTCTTCAATTACAAAGTTGCTCCATGTGCCATCCTTCCAAGCAGAGATGCCTGTAACGATGGTCTCGCCATCTGTGTCGACTGTTTCATACACCTTATCAATAAAATATACAGTAGTAGAGTCTAATGTCTTCTTAAAGTCTTGAAGAATAATAAGGCCTGCGCTTGCAGTGTCGACATCAAGGTCATAAACCATTCCTACATCAACGTTCTGACCGTTGGTAAACTGATTTTTTTCCATAGTAACACAACGATAGTCATTAGAATCATCTGTCAGCGCGTTCATCGGTGGTGCAAAGAGAAGCTTTGTGCCTAAACCATTGATTGTACCGCCGCCATCGCACGCAAAGGTGTTTGTTTCGCCTCTGTACTTGAAAGTCTTTTTAAGGTTGGGGAAGTATACAAGACAGTCATCACTGTTTTCGATTTGCTGCTCATATGTGTCATTGTTAAAGACATCAGGTGTATCAATCTTTGCAATCTCACCCTTGTCGTTGAGAGCAACTTTGATTACCTGATTTTTAACTGCGCCCGTCAAAGGGTCTACGAGTTTTTCGATAACCTTATCTGCAGTTGAGTTCCTAACGCCGTCAAGCATAAGTTTTTCCTGTACTGTCGGGTACACAACAACGTTACCTGACATATCTACAACCTTAATCTTAAGCATCTTGTCAAAGAGACGCTCCACAGAATAATCCAGAACAAATGCGTAGTTATAGCCGATCTGCTTTGTCTCGGTGACAGATGCAAGAATATTGTTATAGCCTGTTGCATAAGTAAATTTTGTACCCGGGGCAATTATATTGCCGTAGAACTCTTCAAAATAATCAGAGATCTCATATTCGATGCCATCTATGATATATGTGCCGTCTGATGTCTTTTGCTCTACAACACCTTCTTTAGCAGAAAGAATCTCTATATCAACAAGCAAGCCATCCTCAGATTTTACAACCTGCAATACAGATTTTGCTGCCACGTTTGAAAGCGTAATGGATTTACCATCTGCATTTCTAATCCACAGAGTATCAAGGTCAAGATTCTTATGAAGGTCAAGAGAATACTCTGCCGATTTAATGTCACCGATAGCGCCGCTATAATTATCTACGCTTGCAACCTGCATATAGGTGTAACCTGTCATATGGATAACATCTATATCTCTGTCACCGTCGTTGTCAAGTAAAAATGAAAAGCCCGGCAAATTAAATTTTAATGCATCAAACTCTTCAAGAAGACGTCCGTTGTAAACGATTACACAACCGCCATCGAGGTTGTAGTTCTTTATATCACCGTTTTCATTCTCATATCTGAGCTCTGTTCCCGAAACGTCAATATAATCACTGTGTTCAATGCGGGTTACTTTGTTTGTCTTTGTTGCTCTTGTAAACACAACATTATTACCCGACTCTGTAGGCATGTAGTAAGCTTCTACTTCGTAGCCGAGCAATTCGTAATTGGGGTCGCCTTCCTTTCCCTCGTCGTAGGTGAACTTGTCACCGTTTATTTCCATATAACAGTCAGTCCTGACGTCTGTACCATATGTCAATGAGTTATAACGGGTAGCATTCAAAATACCCTCTACCTTATATGTGTCATAAATTGCGCTGAGGTAATTATCTGCAAGATCCTTGTTATAGGTTACAATCTTATCCTCTGTGTAGCTAACATCAAGAACATTACCAAAGAGTATTATCATATTGGCATCATCTACATTGCCGTTTGTGGTAATACCATCTGATACTTCCATATCCTTTGCCATCTTAATATAGCCTGCAGGCCAGCCGCCGTTAGCTTTTGCTGCAACGTTATAACCAAGAGCAGATACTATCATCTTGTATGCCTGATCAAGCTGAACAATTGCATCAGGCTCAAAGGTATACGCCTTTGAAACCCAACCAAGCTCTGCCGCTGTATGGATATAAGGTGAGTTTGCGCCGGATGCATCCACATCTGCAAACCAATGGGTGATAGGCGAGATAGGCTCAACCCTTAAAAGTTTCATAAGTCTTGTAACAAATTCGCCTCTTGTAACATAACCCTCTGCAAGCCCCTCTGTAACTTCTGGTGCAATTGCAGAAATCAAACCCGCATATAATGCGTATTCTTCGGTCTCTGTCGCAGCTATACGCTCTGCAGATAAAACCTCTTCTGCAACAGGTGTGGCTGCTTCTTCTGCGTAAACAGGGATTATACAAATTGACAGAGCAAGCAAAAGTGTAAGTATTCTTTTAAACATTTGTCAATCACGCTCCTTTATTATTGTAAAATTCTCTGTATAATTGTCGCAGCTTCTGCACGAGTCATATTGTTTGTAGGATTAAAGAATCCGTCACTGCCAAGGATTATACCCTTTGCGCTAAGTGCAGCAACTGCCGCCTTTGCATAATCTGCAATCACATCTTCATCATTGAATGTTACGCCCGTATCCTCTGCACCTGCCATAATTGCACGATATACGATAACGGATGCATCCTGTCTTGTGATAGCGCCGTCAGGATTAAAGCCTGTGCCAACACCTGTAACTATGCCACGGTTGTATGCAGTTGCGATGTAAGCATAGTGCCAGTCTTCAGGCAAAACATCATCAAACTGAACTGCACCACCGATTTCAAGCTTAAGAGCCGCAACTAACATT
Organism: Clostridia bacterium; assembly: GCA_045587365.1. GTDB lineage: Bacteria > Bacillota > Clostridia > Monoglobales > Monoglobaceae > UMGS1820. The sequence goes on along the minus strand of JAZNCD010000022.1, from coordinate 24,757 downwards.
TTTACAAACTCTGCTCTTGTAACATTGTTCTCAGGTCTGAAGGTGCCATCAGTAAAGCCATTTATAATACCTCTCTCGTGCATAACAAGAATGTTTGACTTTGCCCAGTGACCTTCAAGATCAGAAAACGCAATTACAGGTGTAACAACCTCTTGGTTTGCAGGGTCCTCAACGCGGACAAATCCGCCACCGCCTGTGCCGCCACCGCCATCTTCTTTTTGACTATCCTTGTATGCCTTAAGCTGCTTTTTACTGTTGTCTTCCCAAGCTTCTGTAAAATCATCTACTGTCTTTATGTCAGCGCGCTCAGAAAAGATTCCTGAAAATACCTTATCTTTGTAATAAGCTTTATTAATATCATCATATGTTTCTGTGTCTATGTCATACTTCTCGATAAAGTCAAGGCAGAGCTCCTTAGCCTCTGTTGAGTTTTTTGTAGCATCAAGCCTTGCCATAAACAAAGTAACATCTGCCGCAAAGTTTACATCAAGAGTCGGATACTGAACCGCATCATCACATTTAGCAAGTGCAGCGATTTCCTTATCGTTAAGGTTTTCAAATTCCTCTGCAAGCTCATCATCAAGATAGAACTGGTATTCACTAAAGAACTGTACAGGCGTAATCTCACCTGTGCTTACACGACTCAGACCCTCACCAAGGTTATATGCCTTAACAAGAGAATCTGCATCATATCCGAGATTTGGTTCTGATACTGCAAGAATATCAGCCGCACCTGCAAAAGGTGTACCAAATGCCTGATTGTCTTCTACTGCGAGAGCCTCGTCTGCGTCCTGTGTACCAAGCGCTGTTAAAAGATCCGCAAACTTTAAAGGGTCTGCCATGTTAATAACATAGCTTGCTGATTCGCTTCCGTCGCTCATCTTTACCTGATGCCTTCCTGTCTCTGAGAAAAGCAGCATCTTAAAAGGAAGACCCTCTCCCTTTGAAAGAATTTTGTAGATTACATCTTTTTCATTAATATAACGAACTGTCAACTCTTCGTCATCGTAGGGCTTTACAACAATAATTGTGTTAGCACCTGCGCCACTCTCTGTGATTGAAAGAGAGTTGTCCGCTGCATCATATGTAAAATCATATGCATACGCTGAAACGACAGACGAAAGCATAATAACACACAAAAGTGCTGATATAAGTTTTTTGCATCGTCTCATTTGGGTTTCCTCCTATTTATCCTTTAACAGCACCTACTGTTACACCCTTAACAAAGTACTTCTGTATAAAGGGGTAAACACAAAGTATAGGCAATGTTGCAACAACTATTGTAGAGTATTTAAGTTTTTCTGCAGTGGCTGCGGCTTCTTCGGCACCTGCCATCATCTGCATACCTTCCATATTACCTGCCATCAGAATATCACGAAGAACAAGCTGAAGCGGTCTCTTGGATGCATCCTTGATATAAATCATTGCGCTGAACCACTCATTCCACTTAGCAACAACATAGTAAAGTGCAATAACCGCAATAGTAGCCTTAGCAATAGGCAAAACTATCTTAAAGAGGATGGTCCAGTGACCTGCACCGTCAATCTCCGCCGATTCTTCAAGGCTTCTGGGGAGAGCTTCGAAGGATGACCTCATCAATATAGAATTATATGTAGAAATCATACCCGGAATAAACAATGCCCAGAGTGTATTATCCAGACCAAATGACTTAACATTGAAGTAATTTGGGATAAGGCCGCCGTTAAAGTACATTGTAAAAATCATCATAAGCATAATAGGTTTACCAAGCTTTACATTCTGACGCGAACCAAAGTATCCTGCAAGAGAACTTCCAAGGACACCAAGGATTGTACCCATAACCGCAACGTAGATTGTAACACCATATCCTGTGATAACGTTTTCATTTGCAAATGTCATCTTATAGGCATCAAGGCTTGGCTTTTCAGGCCAGATAATAAGTTCGCCACCCTTTGCCGCAAGGGTTGTGAAATCCTCAAATGATGCCATAATAACGTACCAGAGCGGATAGAGCATTATAAATGAAAATACAAGCATACAAGTTGTGTTGATAATGGTGAACACAATATCACCCGTTGTTCTTTTAATCTTATTACTATGCATCTCTATCCCTCCTTCTAGAATATGCCAACGCCGTTAAGCTTCTTGGCAAAATAGTTAGATGTAAATACCAATGTCATATTTACTACTGAGTTGAAAAGTCCAACAGCAGCCGAAAAGCCCCACTGTTGACTGATAAGACCCATTCTGTAAACATAGGTCGAAATAACATCGGCTTTGCTGTAAATCGCCGGCGAATAAAGAAGCATAACCTTCTCATATCCAACACTCATTACATTACCGAGGTTAAGTACCAAAAGCACAATAATTGTACCCTTGATTGATGGGAGAGTAATGCTCCACATCTTTCTGAATCTGCCTGCACCATCAATTTCAGCTGCCTCAAACTGCTCATAATCAATGCCGGCAATAGCTGAGAGATACATAATAGAGCCCCAGCCAACACCCTGCCATGCACCTGAGAGCACATAAATGGGCACAAACATATTTTCGTCGTTAAGAAGAGTTCCCTTAACACCGCTGAAGAGACTACCTATAATGCCGTCTGCCTCAACGAACATCTTTACCATACCACAAAGTACAACCATTGAGATAAAGTGTGGGAGGTATGAAAGTGTCTGGACTGTTCTCTTAAATGCATTGCTACGAATCTCATTGAGGAAGAGTGCAAGAACAATCGGAAGCGGAAAGTTTACAATCAAGCTTGTTACACTGATTGTAAGCGTGTTTTTGAGAAGTCTCCAGAAATCTGAAGATGTAAACAAATCAATAAAGTGTTTAAAACCAATCCATTCACTTCCGCCAATACCTCGTCTTGGCACAAAATCCTGAAATGCCATTAATGCACCATACATTGTTTTGTAATGGAACAAAATATAGTACAAAACAACGGGAAGTATCATTATGTAAAGACTTCCGTTTTTAATAAAGTCTTTTTTCCAGGAGTCGCGATTCAAAACGACCTGTTTTTCTCCTGTTGATGCTTTTTGTTTCATCATTTTGTCTACTCCTATTCATATAAGGACACATGTCCGATTTTAAAGCAAGTTAGACTTGGGCGATTTTCGCCCAAGTCATAACTCAAATTTACTTAAACAGATTAGCTTAAAGATTTTAATGCTTTTACGTATCTGTTGTAAGCGTTCTGCTGAAGCTCGATGCCTCTCTCGATGCCCCTTGCCTTGAGCTCTGCAACCATATCATCATATGCATCTACAGGCAATGTACCAAGAATGATCTTCTGAACAATCTCATCCATATATGTCTGGGTGTCAGCACTGATCTTCTTGAATTCTGTCTGCTCGTCGTTTGTGAAGTACATTGAAAGAATTGGGAGGCTGTGGTCTGCCATTCTTGACTGCTCCCAGTTATGCCAAGCTTCTCTCTGCTGAGGTCTACCACCATACTGCTCCATATATCTCTTGTCCTGCACGAAAGGACCGCCTGAGTATGAGCAGCAATACTGACCGAGCATTGTTGACATTGGGTAACCATCAGGGTTATTTGTAATAAGTTCTGTGTACTGAGGATATCCGTCTACCCAATTATAGCTCTCGCCCTCTTTACCAAAGTTGTAGATGTTTCCACCTTCTTCTGTGTAACCAAAGTTAAGAAGGGCAAGTGTTGCATCAATGTTTGCAATTGATGAAGTTGTAGCTGCTGTCCAGCCCTGTGTAATCTGTGTGATTTCTGCTTCTCTGTTACCAAACTTACCAAGTGTACCCTTCTGTGATGTTACAGGGAGTGCACCTGTGAGCTCGAAGCCTTCTTCTGTTGCGTTGGTCATATACTTACCGATACCACCACCAACTGACATGTTCATAGCACCTGTCTTACCATTGAGGAGGTTTGCATCCTTTGTAGCAGAGTCTATACTGTTCCAAGATGAACCGATGAGACCCTTTTCATACCAATCAGCCATGCAAGCAAGGAAGTCCTTAAATGTTGCGTCAAGAACACCGTGCTTTATTTCGTCGCCTTCGCGATAGTAATTGTAGATTGTATCATAACCACTTGCGAAGTAACCAAGCTTGAATGCAGGCATATCTATCTGAAGAGGAGCAGTCGCACCCTTCTTTTCTTTGAATGCTGTAAGAACTGTTTCCCACTCTTCGATTGTCTCAGGAAGCTCAAGTCCGAGCTCTGCGAGCCAGTCTTTTCTGATTGCTACACCGTTTGATGTGTACAGACTCTCATCACCACGGATAAACGGAGCTGCAGGCAACTGACCATCGATTGTTGTAACCTGCGCCTTTGTGCTTGGGTGCTCATCAAGATACTTGATAAGATCAGGCATCTTGTCCTTGTACTCGTTAAGATCAATTACCGTCTCATCTTCGATTGCCTTACCCATACCGCCGGGATATGATGTCCAGTTGTACTGAACGAGGTCAGGCATATCATCTGATGCACAGATGAGGTTGAACTGCTCTGCAAGACCTGAGCCTGCAGGCTGAATAAACTCAATTGTAATTCCTGATTTTTCCTGAAGTTCCTTAGCAAAAGGAGAATCCTGAATATTTTCAGCAAGGCCCGGTGTTGAAGCTGCAAAGCTCATAAACATTGTAACCTTCTTTTCGCCATCTACTGTAGTAGCTTTTTCGCCACTACAACCGGCCAAAACGCCTGCTGTGAGCACTACCGCACATGTAAGCGCCAACAAACTCTTCATCTTTCTTCCAAATTTCATAACTACACTACCTTTCTTTAAAAAGATTTTTGTTCTTGGGGATTTTCCCCTGTATTTAATTAATTTTTTACTGATTTAAATTTTGGTACTTATTTCTGCATCTCGAGCATCTTTATCATTTCGCATATTGCTGCGATAACGACGCCTGTACCATGGTCATCGTTTTTGATGTCTTTGAGGTCGCAATAGTACTGCGCATTCATACTGCACTGAGAGCCTCTGCAAACACCAAGAACGTCACCCTTTTCATCAATCATCTTGTCAAGCAAATCTGAAAGTGATTTCTTTACAACATCAACAAACTTCTCAGGAAGAATTCCATTCATAATACCTCTTAGCATTCCCATAGTAAAGATTGTTGTGCCTGATGTTTCTTTGTATGATGTGTCAATATCGAGAACCTGTCTCCACATTCCGCTGTCGGACTGATATTTCAAGAGACCTTCTGCAAACTCTTTGTAGAGAGACTCAACCTCGTCACGTCTCTTAACATCCTTTGGTAATCTTTCAAGAATATCAATAAGAGTGAAGAACACCCATCCGTTGCCTCTGCCCCAGGGAACTCTGTTTGCAACATCCTGCTCGGGGAAGTAAATATGAGAGAATATCTGCTTATCTTCCATCCAGAGTCTCTTCTTATAACATAAGAGATTGTTGACAACATCGTCGAAATTCTCAGGCTTGTTTTTTATAATACCCATTCTCATAATGAAAGGACAAGTCATAAAGGACTCATCTGCCCACATTGTCTGGACTCTGTAAAAAGCCCCATCCTCCATTCTCGGAGTGCGACTGTAAAGCTCTTCCTCCATTATTTCTACAAGGTAGAGAATTTCCTTTTTCTCATCCTCGTCAACTCTGTCGTAAAGCTCGCATAAGCACATTCCTGCCGCACCAATCATATCGGGATTGGTAAGGGATGCCGCTCTTGGCATAAAAGTTGTGTTGCCGAACATAGCGCGATCATAATTTATGTAATCAAAGTATCTGACCATCGTCATCATACTGTCGTGGAAGTATGAGTAATACTCAGGGTAGTAATCAGACGCTCTTAAGATTCCATACTCGCCGACCATCAATGCATAATACCATTGTCCATAAAAGCTGCTGTCAAGGTATGGACGCATATACATATCAGGTCTTGCAAAACGCCAGAAGCTCTTTTCGCCATCCTTATCGATGTATGGCTTTACAAATTGAATTTTATCAGGTGTAAAGTCATCGCCCATTACACCTATGTGTAACCAATGAGTTCCAACAGTGCGTTTTGTATCGAGAATTGGCAGATTTAGCTTATCCGTGCCCTTTGCTGTAAAGCCCCACCCATTGTCATCGCTCTTGGTAATAACACATATTCTGTCGCCTGCTTTAAGCGATGCCTCAGTGCCTTCAATTTCGTCATCGTTAACCCAAATCCTTGTTTCGTTGTGAGTCTCAATTGAAACTTTTACATCTTCTTTTGCCCAGCTTACTGCTACGGCATTTCCGGATTTTGTATAAAGCTTTGTGTAATCAACCTTGTCGTCTTCTTCGCATGGTGTTGGCAATACATACTCGGGATTATCAACTCTTTCGCTATAAAGCTTTGATATTGCAATACCCTCTTCGTCATAACCCTCGTCAAATGGCAATGTCTTTCTTGCCCACACGTGATAGTCAGACGCCCAAACGTCACGACCATAGCTATGAGAAATTTTAAAATATGCACCAAAGCCTTCTTCCGTTGCGGTACAAACAATAGTCAAATCGTTAAAGCCTTCATTTGCGGGAACATCCTCAATCTTTAGGTTCTCTCTGAATGAGCCTTCAAATGTATCACAACTGAACACAAGATTTCCATTAAAGTATACATCACAATTACCTTTTGCATGAATAGAAATCTCAGGCTCTTTCGGAAGCTTTATGTTTGACTTAATATAAACAACATCTCCCGCCTTTGCCTCTGGATAAATCTCAGAAAGCTTAATCTCGACACCCTGACGGAAAATATGGTCAACTCCGTCTACTTTGATAAAGGGCTTGTTTTTGATCTCTGCTCTTGGACGGGTCTGAAACATTCTGTCTATAATTCTTTTAAGTTCTGCCTTTAATGCAGCAGGCTCCATCTTAACTCTCATACTGTCCTCCAATAGTATAATAATTTATAATGTTATGTTTTACTATACTTCGGTTACTTCTAAATCGTAATATTTTTTCATAAATTCCTTGATTTCAGGAATATGAGGCATTGCAGGTGCAGTACCTCTCTTTGTTACTGACAGGGCACCAACACAGTTGGCGTAGCAAAGCGCCTTGTCAGTTGGCATTCCAAGTGCCTTCGCCGCTGCAAAGCCACCATTGAATGCATCACCTGCTCCTGTCGTATCAATGGCATTAACCGTGATACCCTCAATATGACGGCTCTCGGTAGCATTCTTGTAATAAGCACCTGCCTTACCAAGAGTGATAACTACATTTTTAACTCCCTTGGCAAGCAATACATCTGCCGCTTTTGATGCATCCTCAACTGTTTCTACCTTAACACCTGTAAAGAACTCTGCCTCTGTTTCATTCGGTGTCAGATAATCAACACCATCAAGCAAGCCATCAGGAATCTCCTGGAATGGTGCAGGGTTCAAAATAAACAATTTACCATATTTTTTAGCAAGCTCTTTACATGCAATAATAGATTCGTGGCTTGTTTCAAGCTGTACAAGAACAACATCGGCATTTTCAAATTCTGCTTCTGCCGCCATTACATCTTCTCTGCAAATTCCCTCATTTGCACCTTTTACCACAATAATTCTGTTTTTGCCCTCATCATCAACTTCTATAAGAGCACTTCCTGTTTCGCCACCATTTACAACCTTTATGTAATCCTTCTTCATACCCTCGTTGTCATAGTGGTTTGTCATAATTGATGATAAAAAATCATCTCCTACTGCAGAAATTATAACAGCTTCCACACCCGCTCTGTGTGCAGCGGTCATCTGATTGTTACCCTTTCCGCCGGGACCGAAGCGAACAGTTGTACCAAGAACGGTTTCTCCCTCTACCGGCATATGCGGAGTGTATCCTGTTATATCTACAATCAAGCTGCCGGCTCCAACAACCTTGCCCATTTTTTTCATCTCCTTTTAAAGATATTAGCCGTTTATAATAGCGATACCTGCAGATGTACCAAGACGGTTTGCACCTGCATCAATCAATGCCATTGCTTCTTCGCGTGTTCTGATACCTGCTGATGCCTTAAGTTCAACATCACCTGTAACGTTTTCTTTCATTATTTTAATATCTTCAACCTCTGCGATACCCTCAGAGAAACCTGTGCAGGTCTTTACGAAGTGAGCACCTGCCTCACAACAGAGCTTTGATGCAACTGCAATTTCTTCCTTAGTGAGGAGACCTGTTTCGATAATAACCTTTACGCATTTGCCCTTTGCAGCCTCTACAACTGCAGCAATGTCCGCTCTTACATAGTCATAATCCTTTTCCTTGAGTGCACCGATGTTGATAACCATATCAAACTCTTCGCATCCTGCCTTGTATGCATCCTCGGTCTCAAAAACCTTTGTTGCAGTTGTGTTAGCACCAAGAGGGAAGCCAATTACTGTACAAATATTTACATCTGTGCCTTCCAAAAGCTCCTTTGCGTATGCAATGCGGCAAGGATTAATGCAAACTGATGCAAAATCATGCTCTCTTGCTTCATCACAGAGCTTCTTTATGTTCTCTTTTGTTGCAAACTGCTTAAGTATTGTGTGGTCTATGTACTTGTTTAATGGTTTCATTTTAAATTTCTCCGTTTCTTTTTATTTAAAGTTTTATAATTATCGTTTTTTCTGCTTGCGCAGATGTTAGAAGCAAATTTGCTTTTGAATAATTGCCCTTAGCCCATACAGTGTTAGGGGCCCACTGCAATGTATGCAAATTTGCTTTGCAGAGGACGATGCCCACATCGTCACACTACGAAATACCTCTATTTCTCGTCGATAGTTCTGAAGGATGTGCCCCACTGCTTAATTCTTTCTTCATAAGCATCGTTATATCTGTAATCTCTCCAGAATGTAAGAATCTTTAAATCCTCATCCGACTGTGAGTTATCAAGCGCATGGAAGCAGCCGGCAGGAATAAATACAACCTGATCTGCATATACGTCAACGATTTCATCATCAAGCTTTAACTTTCCGTTTCCGCTCAGGATGTAGTATATTTCATCTTCCTCATGAGCCGCACCGCCAAGTGCAAATCCCGGTTTTACTGTGCCGTGATTAATCTGGATAACATTGTCACGACCTGTTATAACATGGTCAAGAATCATTCTTGAATCATAACTGTCACCAAATGAAAGTGGCATTACTTTATCAACATCTACTACAAGTGCCTTTAGTTTATCACTCATTTTTATTCCCCCTAGGTTTTATATAAAACTACGCATTTTTTACTTATTTTCTCAAAATATATGGATATTACATCATATTTTAAATTGAATTTCTTATATAAAGTATTGACTTTTGCATAAATATATGGTATTTTAACCACATATCGTGTTGAATTTTACTTTATAAAATTTTCACATAAGGAGCTATGCAATTATGATAGAACAATTATACAGTATGGAAATCCCTGCACTAAACAAGTTTTCATTGTCTATTTATCACAATGATCTGCACAACTTTCCTGTTGAGAAAGAACCCCGGCCCCATATGCATGAATACTTTGAGATTTATTTTAATCTCAGTGGGGATGTTTCGATTGTAGTCGAAAATAATACATATTCTGTTTCAAAAGGAACAGTTATAATAACCAACCCCTTTGAATATCATCATTGTATCTATCACAGCACGCTGGAACACAATCACTATTGTTTGCATTTCTCTTGTATTGGAAACAAGAAATTCCTGGCTCCCTTCCTTGAGAGAGAGAAAGGCAAGAACAACTGCATAACACTCAGCAGCGAGGCAACCTCTGCAATGATAAATCATATCGAAAAACTGATACAAATCTCAGACTCTTCTGAAATCGATGCGGTTTGTCACTTCCTGCGGATTTTGCAAATCATTCAGGACAACACACTGAATAACAATACCGATGTTCCAAAAATTATTCCCGAAAATCTTGCCAAGGTGCTGGATATTATCGACTCTTCTTATCAACACCCAATATCCGTTGCAACACTTGCGGCAGATATATATGTAAGCATCAACACTCTTGAGAGATATTTTAAGAGATACTTAAACCTCTCTCCCACCGAGTATATCAAGCGCAAACGCTTGTCTGCAGCATTGACATTGTTGAAGAACAATACTCCCGTATCCTCTGTCGCATCACAATGCGGTTTCTCGGATACTTCAAACTTCATTCAGGTTTTCAAACGGTCCTTTGGCAAAACACCTTATCAGTATTTGAAAAGCGGTCATCTTAAAGGACTTGATTTTAACGAGTAGGGGCGTCGGGTACGCCCCTTTTTTTATTAATCAAATTCAACCATTACTTTGATTCTTTCCTGTTGATACTTCTCTGTGTTCTCAAAGAATTCAAGACAATCCTCAAACTTGGTTCTGTGACTGATGAGCGGTTCTAAACTTATGTCGCTCTTTGAAATAATCTCAGCAACCTTTCCCGGCGCTCCAAATGAACCAGCTGCCCCCTTCATAGTAACGCATCTTAGAACAAGACTGTCAATTGGCAAATCGTTAAGAAGCTTCTCATAGAAACTAATAAGCGAAATTACGCCGTAACTTGCAACCATCTCAACAGACTGAAGCAGCGCCTGATCAGAACCTGATGTTTCTATAATCAGATTTGCACCCTTACCACCTGTCATTTCCTTGATTGCATCTATAGGGTCAACTTCGCGACTGTTGATTATATGAGTTGCACCGATTTCTATAGCCTTTTGAAGTTTGTTATTTCTTCTTCCGACCATAATAACCTTTTCTGCACCGAAACTTCTCGCAAACCATACCGATGCCATACCAATTGCACCTGTACCAACTACTGCAACTACTGTATCCTTTGTGATTTTAACATCACGGAATGCATCATAAGCAATTGCCATAGGCTCAATAAGAGCAGCTTCGTCAAGTGTAACGTTGTCGGGAACTTTAAACAAATGTCTCTCCGGCATCAATACATACTCCGCAAAAGCACCATCCCATGTATTAACGGTACCAAGTGACTTAATTTCTTTACAATCAGCGTAAATTCCATCTTTACAAGCCTGACACTTTCCGCAAGCTACGCCACTGTCCGATACAACTCTGTCGCCCGGCTTGAAGTTCTTAACATCTTCGCCCACAGACTCAATAACACCTGACCATTCGTGTCCGATACGAACAGGATATTTTATAGAGCCATCTCTGACAAAACTTGATTCGCCTGTGTATATCGAAAGGTCTGTTGCACAGATGCCTGCACGGGCAACTTTTACAAGGGCTAAATCGCCTGTTGCCTTTGGTGTTTCAATTTCAACAATTTTCGCATCACGCGGATTTTCTATAACTAAAACTTTCATGTTTTACCTCCTGATTTTTTTGTGCTATTTAGAAAGCACCATTCCTTCGCCCGGTCTCATTATGTAATAATTCTGACCGCTCTTCTTCATCTCATCTATAAACTCGCCGGGATTTCCGTAATGTTCACAAAAATTCCAGAAATGACAAGGAACTGTAAGCTTTGCGTTTACATCACCCGCCGCCTTTGCAGCATCTTTTGAGTCCATATTTCCAAACGCACCGTTGATGGGTGGTATAAACAAATCCACTCCGCTAAGTTCAGGATTTGCAAAGTTGTCACCACGATAGCAGGTATCACCTGCAATATAAATCTTATAACCGTTTGCAGTTATCAAAAGACCGATTGCATCAGGGGTGTCTGCACCATGGTCACAGGGCACTGCCTTTATTGTAACCCCTGCAGCTGAAACCTCGTCACCCACTTTTATGTATGTAACCTTCTCGTTTATGTTAAGCTTCTCACACTCTGCCTTTACATCATAAGCCGCAATAAGCTGAGTCTTATCACTCATCAGCATCGGTACCGCATCCACATCGAAGTGATCATAATGAGCATGCGTTGATACTATGTAATCAAACTCTACATCGTATGGCTGAAGTATGTAGGGAAGCACACGCTTAAAACCAAAGTATCTTTCACAGCAGTTTGAAAGGTAAAGGTCAATGCCTATAAGCTTGCCCTCGGGAGTCTTTATAATAAATCCCGCCTGACCTGCCCAGAATACTCCAACGCCATCCTTTGGAACTGCCATACCTCTGATATCGTTTGCAAATTTCATTTTATATACTCCCTTACCTTAAAAGTCTCTCATAAATCCGCCTGCAGTCCAGCCACCGTCAACAGGAAGAATTACACCTGTGATGTAGCTTGCGTTCTCCGATGCAAGGAACATAACTGCATCTGCAATTTCCTGCGGTACTGCCTGTCTGCTCATAGGAATATGAGCAAGCAATCCCTGCATTACTTTGTCGTCTTTCCAAAGCTCGTTGGTAACTGCAATACCGACAGAGCCGGGAGCAACTACGTTTACTCTGATTTTCTTTGGAGCAAGTTCAAGAGCCATTGCTCTTGACAGATTATTTACGCCTGCCTTTGCCGCTGCAAAGGAGCACTGATTACGGAGAGGGTTTATGCCAACAACCGAACTAATGTTGATTATAGATCCACCCTCTTGGCCCATAACGGGGACAACCGCCTTACTAAGGTTGTATACACCGCTGAGGTCAACAGCCTGAATTTTATCCCACCATTCGTCAGAGAAATTCTCAAGAGTGTTTCTCTGGTCAGGTCCTACGTTTATACCTGCGTTATTTACAAGTACATCTATTTTGCCATATGTATTCTTTATAGTCTCAACCGCAGTTGCAACCGCACCGCGATCTGTAAGGTCAAAATCAAGTCCGAGAACATTGTCTTTGTCTTTTGCGTATTCAACGCAGCCTCTTATATCACAAGCGACAACATTTGCACCATTTTTAGCAAAGCTCTCAACCATTGCTTTACCGAGCCCGCCGGCTGCGCCTGTAACCACTACAGTTTTGTCTTTAAAGTTAATTTCCATTTGTCATAACCTCCACACTTTTCACAATACACCATAGTATATTATATATTATACATCATCAATATTACTAAATATATATAAAATTCACCAATAATTGTATGGTATTCACCTACAAAATGCACAAAACACACATTTTTTACTTACCGAGGTAATCTATGTCGATTTTGAAGGAAAGAACGCCCTTTGCCGGTATGGTAAATTCTATACCCCGATTCTTTGCATTAACCGGTGAATCGTATGGGATATTGCATGGCTCAACTGCGGCATTATACATATTTTTAAAGCCGCCGTTGTTCATCCACACACCAAGGTATGGCATTTTTTCTGAATCGTAGGAAAGCTTTATTCCTGCGCACGCCTTATCATCATAATATCCGCAATAGCCATCGCTCAGCTTATCTGTGATGTAATATTTATACGCCTCTCCTCCCGATACAAAAGGAGAGGATACCAGAGATTGCTTATCAAGCTTTAAAACATCGCCTGATTTTCCAAGTCTGCCTGTCTCGTCAAACATAATTTCGACAGTCTCATCTTCTTTTATGCCGGCAAAAACTCTGCCGCCCGGAACTGCCGCAAACATTGCGTGAAGTGCCCACAGACATGGGATTTCTTCATCCCTCAGGTTTTCTATTCTGTACTCCACACAAGCACCGCCGTCAAAATTTTCGGATATTGTTTTTGTATACTTATATCCGCATCCTGCCGAAGTATAAGTCATTACCGTGGCACCTTCAAATTCCTCAAAACTGTGAGACACTCTGCACACCTCACCATGACATGGATACTCATATCCATTGCACACACAAGGGTCGATAGTCGGGAACATTTCATCCGCCCCCGACACCTCGCTCTCAACGTATGAATCTCCAGGTCTGACCGGAATGTAGTGGGGATTTTCGTCCTGGCAAAGCCACTCTCTGCCACTATTATCCTTTATGGAGATCAGCTTTCCGCCATTATCGGGCAAGTAAACAAGACTAAGCTTTTCTGTGGTTATACAAATGCCGTCTACATCCTTAAATCTGATTTTTTCTGTCTTCATAACGCGCACCTCTTAGCCGTAAATCTTTACCTCGCTGATTTCTATCCAGGGAATAAAGTTTGATGCATCACAGAAGTTTTCGCAAAGCTCGATTCTTACATACTTTGCATTTACAGGACTGTCAAGAACAACCTCCTGCCAGCCTTCCTCTTTGATAACATTCATACTTGCAACCTTCTGCCATGCAACAGAATTGATGTCATCGCCCTCTCTGCGAAGTTTAGCCGGCTCATCCGTGTTGCTGACATAAATATTTACAACCTTTGCAAGCTCTTCAATCACGCTTATGTCAAGACCAACATTCTTGTAAAAGTTAAAACGTGAAATTGTCTGCTCTTCGCCAAAGAAGCTGAGAACAACATCTGCAGTTGTCTCAGAGTTTGCGCCCCATGTGCCGCCGCATCTGGTAATATCATCATCAATGATGTTGTTTACCCAGAAAGTAGGATCCTTCTCTGTTACATTTGTCCAGTCTACTCTTGTGTAGTAAGAACCATCACGTCTTACGCCATATTTTACTTCATTTGCCATAATAAAAATACCCCTTTTCTTTTATAAAAATTTTTAAAAATAAATTATCATTTTTAGCCCTATATAGCCTTTATAGCTATTATTCCTTGGGAAATAATAGCTATAAAATATTGTCATTTTATCTAAATCAATCTTTATATTCTCTGCGGGACGTCGAGCCGCCGTCCCCTACATTGTGACCGAAAACTTACCATCCTTACTCGCTCTCTGCCATTGACAAGAGCTTTGCCACAAGCGTGCCTGTAATGCCGTAGTTTTCTTAAATTTCACCAAGCATTTTACTTGTAACTGTTGAGAATCTATCCTCTCGATTTTCAAGTCCGTAGTCCAGGGTGATACTGTCACCTAAAAAAGCAATTTTTTACCCTTTAAAAGTTCTTTTGAAGCATTCATTTTCATTTATCCGTTTCCTATTTTTCTGCTATTATAATTTTATCAAAATTCACCAAAAAAATATAGTATTTATTCACCAAAAATCATAAATTTCAACCTTATTTGTGGTATTTTCCACCATTTGAAATATTAAACGCCCTATAGGTTTGTTCAAGCAAAATCACACGCATAAGTTGATGCGGAAAAGTCATCCTTGAAAAGCTGATTTTGTAGTTAGATTTCCTTTTTATTTCCTCGGAAATCCCCATAGAGCCACCTATAATAAATGTGATGTTGCTTACGCCATCTGTAGCCGCTCTTTCTACAAACTGCGAAAATTCAACCGAGTCATATTCTCTGCCCTCTATACAAAGGGCAACTGTATAACCGTTCTTTGGCAGTTTTTCAGCAATCCTTGCACCCTCTCTTTCCAAAACCATATCCCTCTCTCTGTCGCTGGGATTATCGGGTGTCGGCTCGTCTTTAACCTCGATAATTTTCAAATTACAATATCGCCCAAGCCTTTTGGTATATTCCTCTATTGCACCTGTAAAATACTTTTCTTTTATCCGCCCGACAGCTATAACTGTTATGTTCAGCATAGACAACCTCCCTTTATAATACAAAAAAGTATGCAACAAAGCCTCCGGCTGGCTTTATGTAAATACGGATAGCCATAGCCGCAGATTCTGTTACATACTTAGCTTTTATAATTATAATGCGAAGTAGTATCCGACCCCGCGCTTGGTCATAATATGCTTGGGCTGAGAAGGGTCATCCTCTATCTTCTCTCTTACACGGCGAACTGTAACGTCGACAGTTCTTACATCACCGTAATACTCATAATCCCATACATATTCAAGAAGATTCTTCCTGGAATAAATTTTATTGGGTTGAGCAGACAGGAACTTTATAAGTTCAAACTCGCGAACGGTCAAATCTATCAGCTTTTCATTCTTATAAAGCTCATAGCGATTGCAGTCAAGTTTAAAGCAACCAACCTCAATTATCTCCACCTCATCAGGCTTAACAGGCTCTATTTCCATACGTCGCATATTTGCCCTGACACGTGCAAGAAGCTCTCTCATACTGAAAGGCTTTGTAATGTAATCGTCTGCACCTATCTCAAGTCCCAGAACCTTGTCCACCTCTTCTTTGTGGGCTGCAGTAACCATAATAATGGGAACAGATGACGTCTCACGGATTTTCTTACAAACCTCAAAGCCGTTCATTTCAGGCAACCGAACATCAAGCAAAACAAGATCCGGTTTCTCCTCCGGCTTTGGCGAGAGAGCCTTCTCTACCGCTTCCGCTCCGTCATAAGCCTCAAAAACCGTATATCCCTCCTGCTGCAAGTTCAGTTTTAAAATGTCTACGATATTTTTTTCATCATCAACAACGAGTATCTTCTTACCCATTTTTACAACCCCTTTGGTTATTAAATTAAGCTTTAGTAAACCACATAATCCAGCGGATCACAAAATTCCCCATTTAGCCTTATTTCAAAATGAAGATGCGGTCCGGTGCTGTTGCCTGTGCTTCCCATATATGCAATCAACTGGTTTGGCAAAACAGTTTCGCCGCATTGTACCAAAATTTCATCACAGTGAGCATATGCTGTCTCAAATCCGTTTTTGTGATCAATTACAATATATTTTCCATAGCCGCTCATCATCCCTGCATAGGTTACTTCACCGCCGTCGGCAGCATAAATTTCTGTCCCTGTGTCTGCACCGATGTCGATTCCATTATGATTGCGGCCGTTTCGTATGCCGAAATCCGATGTCAGTTCTCCCTCTGTTGGATTAATAAAGCTTTTTTCATCCGATTGGTCATTTGTTTCACCTGCTTCAACTACTCCCTGAATATCATCGCAGTTCAATAACTCCAACGGCATCTCTACCGTCACAATTTCAGCCGAAACAGCTGCATCCTTCATTGGTAGCGCCGCACCGCTGCAAAACCAGAACGCCACGCCCAGAACAAATAACGCCTTGACTATGCCACCCACAATTTCAGACGGCATTTTTTCGGATTTTTTTTGACTGTAATTCATAGGTTTCCTCCATAAATTTAATAGTAGATATTAAATTTATATTACAGTCCTTATAATTTTAAACTACTTTTTCCAAAAAATCAAGGGTTTTATTAAAATTTATTAATAAAAATATGAAAAAAAGTCTCTTTTTTGTACAAAAAGAGACTTTTTTCAAAACGACAGCTTTAATCATTCCTCTTGTTCAGAACTTTATCCTTAAAGAAGAATGTAATTGCCCACAATCCTCCAATACCTACAACAGTAAATATAATTCTGCTGAGAACAGATAACTGGCCTCCAAAAAGTGACCCTACTATATCAAGACCAAAAATTCCGATGCTGCCCCAGTTAAGAGCGCCTACTATAACAAGTATCAATGCAAGTGCATCCATTTTGTTTTCTCCTTTCCTCTTCTTTGTTTATTATCTTTTTCTTTTAATATTTTTACCACAGTTATGTAAATTATTCGGAAAATTTGCAATAATAAGATAAAATAAGGAGAATATTTTTGTACAAAATTTGCTTGACACCGGAATTTTATGGAAGTATAATAAAAGCTACAACTTTTTGTAGAAGCACAATTTTTAAAAAGAAACTTTTGACTTTTAAGGAGGAATTATTTAATGGATTATTCAACCGTTTCAGCGATTTTTGTTCTTTTCTCTGCAATTCTGGGGCTTGCCTTTGCAGCTTACAAATTCTACTGGGTAAAGAAACGTCCTGAGGGCAGCGATGAGATGATAAATATTGCTGCAAAAATTCGCAAGGGTGCAATGGCTTATCTTAAACGTCAGTATAAAACAGTTTCCCTGTTCTTTGCAGCAATGCTTATTATTCTGATTGTTATGGCACTCTTTGATGCACTTACCTTCTTTGTTCCCTTCGCCTTTATCAGCGGTGGATTTTTCTCCGGTCTTTCAGGCTTTGTGGGCATGAAAATCGCTACTTACGCAAACAGCAGAACCGCAAACGGCGCAAGAGAGGGACTTAACAAGGGTCTTAAAATTGCATTTTCAAGTGGTACCGTTATGGGCCTTACCGTTGTTGGCCTTGGACTTCTTGACATAAGCGTATGGTTTTTAATTCTTAACTCCTTATATGGCAACGATCCCTCCTCTATCACAGGTGCAATGCTTACCTTTGGTATGGGCGCAAGCTCTATGGCACTTTTTGCAAGAGTTGGCGGCGGCATCTTTACAAAAGCCGCAGACGTTGGTGCAGACCTTGTGGGTAAGGTAGAAGCAGGTATCCCTGAGGATGACCCGAGAAACCCTGCAGTTATTGCAGATAACGTTGGCGACAACGTTGGTGACGTTGCAGGTATGGGTGCCGACCTTTACGAGTCTTATGTCGGCTCTGTTATTTCTGCAGGTGCACTTGCAGCCGCTGCAGGCCTTGGTATGAACGGAGTAATCGTTCCTATGCTTATTGCCGCAATCGGCATTATCGCATCAATTATAGGAACCTTCTTCGTAAGCACAAAAGAGGGTGCAACTCAAAAAAACCTCCTCGGCTCCTTAAGACGCGGAACCTATATAAGCTCTATAATCTCAGCCGTTGCTTCTGCAGTTCTTATATATACAATTCTCCCTGAGCACACAGGCGTGTTCTGGGCAGTTGTATCAGGTCTTCTTTCCGGTGTGCTGATAGGTTATTTCACCGAATATTATACATCTGATTCATATAGACCCACCCAGAAGCTCGCGGGCTCGTCAGAAACAGGAAGTGCAACCATCATTATTGACGGTCTTGCACTTGGTATGAACTCAACCGCTGTCCCTGTTATAATTATTGCAGTTTCAGTTCTTATCAGTTACATCGTATCCGGCGGCACATCAAGCTTTGCTCAGGGTCTCTACGGTGTTGGTATTTCAGCTGTTGGTATGCTTTCAACCCTTGGCATTACTCTTGCAACTGATGCTTACGGTCCTGTTGCAGATAACGCAGGTGGTATCGCAGAGATGGCAGGTCTCCCCTCCGAGGTCCGCAACCGCACAGATGCCCTTGACTCCCTCGGCAACACAACAGCGGCTACCGGTAAAGGCTTTGCAATCGGTAGTGCAGCACTTACAGCTCTTGCCCTTATTGTTTCATACACAGACAAATTTGAAGAGGGTTATCTTGACCTGGCCATTACAAATACACCTGTTCTTATCGGCTTGTTTATCGGTGCAATGCTCCCATTCCTCTTTAGTGCATATACAATGCAGGCAGTTGGTCGCGCGGCACACAAAATTGTAATTGAGGTTCGCCGTCAGTTTAAAGAGATTGCAGGTCTTATGGAGGGCAAAGCCGAAGCAGATTACGCAACCTGCGTTGATATCTGCACACGCTCTTCACTCCGCGAGATGATAGTTCCGGCGGCTCTTGGTATTGTTGCTCCAATTATTGTCGGTCTTGTGCTTGGTGCAAATGGTGTTGTTGGTATGCTTGCAGGCGCTCTTGTTTCGGGATTTGTTATTGCAATTATGATGGCAAACTCCGGCGGCGCATGGGATAACGCCAAAAAGTTTATAGAAGCGGGAAACTTTAATGGCAAAGGCTCTGACAACCATAAAGCAGCTGTTGTTGGTGATACCGTCGGTGACCCGTTTAAGGATACCGCAGGCCCATCTGTCAATATCCTGATTAAGCTCCTCAGTATGGTTTCTATCGTGTTTGCAGGCGTTATAATGAAGTTTAACCTTTATGATTTTATTATAGGACTTTTTAAGTAATCAATATGCAAAAAAGAAGTCAGCACGATGTGCTGACTTCTTTTTTAACATCTTTATTTTACCTTTAAAATCTGTTTTACAAGTTCGGGCATTTCTGTCTTGTTGATTACACCCTCAAAGCGTTTTGCCTTATTTTTAAGTTCTGAGAGGGACTTTGGAACTTCCATTCCACTCTTTTCCCTTAGTCTGTTTATCATCTCAAAATCGTCAATACCCTCAGCCTCATCACCAAGAGCTGACAACACTGCACCATTGAACTTATATGGGCTTGCAGTTGACGCAATAACCGTCTTTGTGGTATCCCCTGTCTCTTTTACATACTGTTCATACACATCTACTGCAACAGCTGTATGAGTATCAAGGGTATAGCCCGTCTCTGTGTAGGTCTTCCATATCTGCACCTTTGTAAAGTAGTCATCACAGAAACTGCCCCAGAACAAGTCGCTAACCTTTTTGTGAAGAGCCTTTGGCAGCTTGTAAGAGCCGTTTTTCTGCAGCTTCTTCATAACTGTTACAATTCTCTTGGCATCATTACCGCTGATATCGAATATAAGGCGCTCAAGATTGCTTGAAATCAAAATATCCATAGACGGAGAAACGCTCTGGTAAAACGGACGATTTCTGTCGTACTCGCCTGTTTTTATAAAGTCTGTCAGAACATTGTTCTGGTTTGACGCACAGATAAGCTTGTTAATCGGCAGTCCCATTTTTCTTGCATAGTATGCCGCAAGGATATTTCCAAAGTTACCGGTTGGTACACATACGTTTATCTTTTCTCCGTTTTCAATCTCGCCGCTTTGTATCATATCACAATAAGCCGAGATATAGTATACAATCTGCGGAACAAGTCGACCCCAGTTGATTGAGTTGGCAGATGAAAGGGAGAATCCTGATTTTTCAAGCTTATCACCAAATTTTTCATCAGTAAATATCGCCTTAACCCCATTTTGTGCATCGTCAAAGTTACCATCTATCCCTGCAACGTATACGTTTGCACCCGCTTGTGTTATCATCTGAAGCTTTTGAATATCGCTTACGCCGTCTCCGGGGTAGAATACAATGATCTCTGTTCCCTCAACATCCTTAAAGCCCTCAAGCGCAGCCTTGCCTGTGTCACCTGATGTCGCAACGAGAATAACAATCTTTTTATCCTCTCCGGTTTTCTTCATAGCAACAGTCATAAACCTTGGTAAAATCTGAAGTGCCATATCCTTAAAAGCACAGGTTGGGCCATGCCAGAGTTCTAAGATATACTTTCCATCTTTAAGCTTTACAACAGGGGCAACCTTATCACTGCTGAACTTTTCACCGCCATAGGCACCCTCTGTACAGTCCGAAATTTCTGTCGCAGTAAAGTCAGTAAGATACTTTTTAAGAACAGCGTTTGCCCTCTCAATATAGCTCATATCTACCATCTTTTTAATATCTGCCTTTGTAAGCTTAGGAATATCGCTCGGCACAAAAAGGCCGCCATCCTCGGACAGACCCTTTTTAATTGCCTCTGCAGATTTGAACTTCAAATCCGTGTTTCTTGTACTCATATAATACATTTTAGTCACCTTGTTTCCTATATTTTTGCTATTTTATGCAAAATGTCATTTCAGGCGGACTTCTCCTCCTGAAATGACACGCAATTACAAATTAAATATAAAATTATGCAATATACTTCTTTACATTCTCACCTGCGGCAGATTCCTCTGCACTTACCATCATTGTAAATGAAACATTGTATTTCTTTTCGAGGTCCTCTAAAACTGTAATAAAGTCTTCAAGCTCTGCAACATCTGCAGACGGAACACTCTTGAAAATACTGTCTATAAATATATGGGTAATATCAAAATCCTGGGCAATAATACCACAGAGCATACCTGCAAACACATCAAGGTTTTTTACATTGAAGCTCTCTGTGTCAACCATTCTTGCTTTGCGGTCAATGTCATGCATAAGGCGGTTGCCCTCTGTAATGCAAACAACGTTACCCTTTTCAATATTGATTGCAGCATTAACAGCCTCAATCATCTTAGGAGTTTTACCGCTGCCTTTCAATCCGATATGTACTTTTATCATAAAGAATTCCACCTTTCCGGTTGCCTCCGTCGGGCTAATTACTGTTCATCTACCCCACATTGGCTCTCTTTTTATTTTCTTTTACTAATTGTACCATAAATAATGGATTTTAACAATAGTTTTTTTTAAATTTTTATAGATTTTTTATTTGTCGCCGATACGTGCTTCAAGTTCTGCCTTCATATCCTCATATCCGGGCTTTCCGAGAAGGGCAAACATATTCTTTTTATAGCTTTCAACACCGGGCTGGTCAAAGGGGTTTACGCCCAGCATATACCCACTGATACCGCAAGCTTTTTCAAAGAAATACACAAGCTGACCGAAGGTATACTCGTCAAGTGCCTTAAGCTTGATTATAAGGTTTGGAACGCCTCCGTCATTGTGTGCAAGGTATGTTCCTTCAAAAGCTTTTTTGTTAATATAATCCATTCCGCGTCCGGAAAGGAAGTTAAGGCCATCCACATTGTCAGGGTCTTCTTCTACTATAACATCTGTTTTTGAGTTTTCTACATATAAAACAGTTTCAAAGAGAGAGCGTCTGCCATCCTGAATATACTGTCCCATAGAATGAAGGTCTGTAGAGAAGCTTACACCTGCAGGGAATATACCCTTTTGGTCCTTGCCCTCGCTCTCGCCGTAGAGCTGCTTCCACCACTCGGTTATGAACTGAAGCTCAGGCTCGTAGTTTACAAGCATCTCAATATCCTTACCTTTTCTGTGAAGAATATTACGTACAGCCGCATACTGATAACACTCGTTAGTGTTTATATCGTCAGCCAGATACATCTCTCTTGCATCTGCCGCACCCTGCATCATAGCCTTGATATCTGCACCGCAAACGGCAATAGGCAAAAGACCAACAGCTGTAAGTACAGAAAATCTGCCGCCTACATCATCGGGAACAACAAAGGTCTCATAACCCTCACTGTCTGCAAGGTTTTTAAGCGCTCCCCTTGCCTTATCGGTGGTTGCATAAATTCTGTTTTTTGCTTCCTCCTTGCCATACTTGTCTTCCATATACTTTTTCAAAACCCTGAAAGCAACGGCAGGCTCAGTTGTGGTGCCTGATTTTGATATAACATTTAAGGAAACATCCTTTCCCTCTAAACATTCTATTACTGAATTTAAGTAATTTGGGCTTATGTTGTTACCCGCAAAAATTATCTGTGTTTTTGCGGTATAGTTATAAAAAGGACCTGTCAGAAAATCAATTGCTGCCTTTGCGCCAAGATAGGAGCCGCCAATGCCGATAACAACAAGTACATCCGAGTTGCTTCTTATTCTGTCAGCTGCCGCAACAATTCTTTCAAACTCTCCTTTATCATAATTAACAGGCAAATCTACCCATCCAAGAAAATCACTGCCCGCACCGCTCTTTTCATGAAGAGCCTTGTGCGCCGCACTTACCTGAGGTGCAATTTTTGTAATTTCGTCTCTGCTGAAAAAATCTAAGGCTTTGTCGTACTGAAAGGTTACATTCTTTGACATATATATCTCCCCTCAATTTTATTTTGCACAAATAAACTTTGTTTACATTATAAAATTTTACCATAACAGTAAGTTTATTGCAAGTAAATAATTTAAAAATATTTTATGAAATTTTGGACATTATACAAAACAGAAACACAAATATTTGCAAAATATATATTTTTATTTGCCCTGCAGTCAGAATGTGACAATCGGACATAATACCACTTATTGTCAGTATAAAACTGCTCATTGTGTTTCAAAATAACATTGTAGTAAAAATAATATATAAGATAAGGAGTGAAAAAAGATGGCTAACAATAGCAACAGTAGCAACAACTATGTAGTTCCTCAGGCAAAAGCCGCTATGGAACAGTTCAAGATGGAAGCTGCAAGCGAAGTAGGCGTTACTCTTAACAAGGGTTACAACGGCGACCTCACTTCAAGACAGGCAGGTTCTATCGGCGGTCAGATGGTTAAAAAAATCTGTCCCGTGCGAACCATGAAATTCAGTCGTAACTGTCGAAATGTTAATGACCATAAAATGACTGTCACATATGTTTCTATCCTTATGGCATAATGGCAGTTTCGGGATATCTTCAATTCTTTCTTATACCAGCAACCAATCAATTACATTTTCAGCTCAAAACAGGACAAACCCCAATGGAAGTCCGTTATACTTATGTTTCATAACATGTGTTCACAAAAAATGTCTACTTGACAGGGGGCACGTCACATTACTGTCCTTTTTTACGGACACCTAGTCTGATATAATAAAATCATCAAGAGAACGGAGGTAACAAAAATGTGTTATGTATTAACTGATAATAACTTTTTTCTCGGCAAAGACTTTAAAGAAAGACCAATAGCGGTAACATCAAAAGAGAAGGCATATATCTTTAAAACAGGAATTGCCGCTGATAATTTTTTAAGAAATATTCCTAATGCCGTTAAAGGCTTTAATTGGATAAAATGTGATTTAGATGAAAGGAATGATGATTTCATGATGCCAGAAGTAAAGA
Source organism: Clostridia bacterium (assembly GCA_045587365.1). Lineage (GTDB taxonomy): Bacteria > Bacillota > Clostridia > Monoglobales > Monoglobaceae > UMGS1820. The sequence goes on along the minus strand of JAZNCD010000022.1, from coordinate 710 downwards.
AATTTGGAAATCCCACAAAGGCCACAAGTTTAGAAGATGAGAACTTTGACATTTGCGAATTTTTCACGAATGCGGTTCAGGTAATGTCCCAGATAGACCGCTTCATTGCAAACATGGTAAGCAATGAACAAATTGTTGATATGAAAATTCTTGATGTTCGCCATTACATAAGAGACAATAACCATAGACTTAGTGCAATTCAGATGCAAAGACTTGGTTACTATCTCCAGGACCTCGAAAAAGAGCGCTATGATTATAAATCTAAAAGGCTTATTGCTTCTATGTTTGCAAACAACATTGATGCTCTTAAGGATAAAAACAATATCGACAAAATGAATGATGTTGTAACAAGCAAGTATCGTCCTAAAGTTTTGGACGATACCGATATCGAATACATCATCAACAAGAAAAAAGATGTTGCATTTATTGCATAACAGATTGGAGAAACGGCTATGGAAGTTTTTGGTTGGTTATTAGTTATATGGATTGTTGGAGTTTTCCCTTGGGTTGGCGTTGTAATCGGAGTGGTTGCTCTCATAGGGGCAGCCATAGGAAGTTGTTTTAGAAGATTGTAGGTTTGTCAATGATGTGTTACAAAATTAATTAAAAAACTTCACCATCTTCAAGAAAAGCCTTGATATAATCAATAGGAGCTTTCCAATTGAGAGGACGCATAGGAAACTTGTTGTAGTTATAGTTATGTACCTTTA
>JAZNCD010000021.1:0-3952 GCA_045587365.1 Clostridia bacterium | reverse complement strand
CGGTAGATTGTGATTTCTCTGCCTTCATCGGAAAGAATGTATGCACGAAGCTGTCCGGTCTTTATCAAAAGCAGCCCTGTACATTCCATACTGCCGTTATGAATTACAGTTCCTTTTGTTACCTTTCTGGTAATCAAGTTGTCTGTGATGCGGTCTTGCTCTGCTTTATTTAATTTATCCCATATTGGAAAGTAGTTTTGAAATTCCATAATAGCTATCCTCGTATGTCTGTATTTTCTATTTATTGTATCACAAAAATCAGATTTATACAAGAAACAAAGCAAACAAAAATTTCCGTCGAGAATTATTCCTCGACGGATAATTTATTTAATCATATCAATTCCACGCAGCAATGTTTCGCCGTCAATAGCACCTGTAGCCTGAGCAATAGCATAGCCTCTAGAGTCAATAAAATATGTTGTCGGAAGCGAATATGCTCCGTATGTTGTGGCAGCATCAGACCGTGTATCATAAAATACCGGGAATGTATATTCTTTTTCCGCAATAAATTTCTTTGCACTCTCTAAGGTTTCACGTCCGGTAGTCATATTTACCATCAGGAAATTTATTGAATCACCCAGCTCGAGATATTTTTTGTGAAAGTCCGGCATTTCCATCTGACAAGGACCGCACCAGCTTGCCCAGAAATTGAGGACTATTGGCTTTCCTATAAAGTCATGCAGCTTAACTTCATTTCCGTCAGCATCATAAACTGTGAAATCCGGTGCTAATGTTTTTTGATTTTCTTCTGTTTCACTATTCTCTTGTTGTTCTACTGAAAGCTGATCGGGTGTCTGCGACTGTCCAAGCTGAGAGTAAAGGATATACGCACCACCAAGCAGAACAACAAATGCAAGAATAAGTATTATTAGTGTTTTATTATTTTTCATAGTGCCTCCTAACTGAGCAGATTCAAAAGCTGCCCAAGCGTTCCTGTTGCCATCATAATACCAATTATAACAAGTAGGCTGCCGCTTATAAGGTTAATGATTTTGTAATTTCTCTTAATCCAGTTAAACGCTGATTTGAGGTAGTCAATCAGCACCGCACTTAGTATAAAGGGTATTCCAAGTCCCAATGAATAACTAAGCAGCATCAGCATTCCTTCTGCTATATGACCTTGCTGAGATGCCAGCATCAATGCGGAGCCTAAGAACGCTCCCACACAAGGAGTCCAGCCTACGGAAAAGATAATTCCAAAAAGCATTGCAGAGAAAAATCCCATATTATCTGTTTTAACAGAGCGCTGATTTCCTTTGAAGATATTTAGTTTAAATACTCCAAGAAAATTCAGTCCGAAAATTATCACAATCAGTCCTGAAATGATGTTTACTGTTGTCTGGTATTCACGAAGGAAGCTTCCAACTGTTCCTGCCAATGCTCCAAGCATTACAAAGACAATGGTGAAACCTGTTACAAAGCCGACAGCACCCTTTAATGTTTTTGCAGTAGTTCTTTCTCCGCCGCCTGCAAAATATGAAATGTATATGGGCAGCATTGGAAGCAAGCAAGGCGATATAAAGGTGATAATCCCTTCAAGAAACGATATTAAATATTGCATTAAATTTCACTCCCTTTATGTTCTTCAGCAAGATATTCTTCCGCCGAATGAACTGCCATTGCACCATCCGAAACAGCGGTAACTACCTGACGAAGCTGTTTAGTTCTTATATCGCCGACAGCATACACACCGGGGATGCTTGTCTTTGTTGTTTCGTCTGCAATGATGTATCCGTTCTCATCCAAATCAAGTTGACTTCCGAGAAAATCAGTTGAAGGCTTTCTTCCCACACTTACAAATACACCGTCACAATCAATTATGCTTTCTTCTCCTGTTTTGACATTTTTAATCTTAACACCTGTTATTTTATCTTCATACAAAAGTTCCGTAACCGTGCTATCCCATTTAAACTCCACATTTTCTGCATTCATTAAAGGCTCATGGTAAATCCTTGTTGCTTTTAGGGTGTCTCTGCGATGAACAATGATAACCTTTTTTGCAATACGACTTAGAAGAATTGCATCTGCAGCAGCAGTATTTCCTCCGCCAACCACAACAACTGTTTTGCCTCTGTAAAACATTCCGTCACAGGAGGCACAGTATGCAACGCCTCGTCCTATAAGTTCAGCTTCTTTGTCAACGCCAAGCTCTCTTGGGTTCGTCCCTGCAGCGAGTACGACTGTTTTTGATAAAAATGTTCCCTTTGCAGTATCTATTTCTTTTGGATTTACCGTAAGATTAACTTTAATTACTTCGGCATTTTCACTTCTTGCACCAAATCGTTCCGCTTGTTTTTTCATTTTATCAGCAAGCGAAAATCCGTCAATTCCATCCTCAAATCCGGGATAATTGTCAATTTGATGCGTCAACGCCATTTGTCCGCCTGCTGAAAATTTTTCAAGAACCAAGACATTAAATCCGGCTCTTGCAGCATAAAGTGCTGATGTGTATCCACCCGGGCCTCCGCCAACTATTATCATATCGTAAACTATATCTTTATTCAAAGCTGTCATATTCACATCAGCTCCTTTCCTATGTTAGTTGTATTATATATTATAGTTTTTTTATTTTCTGTGATGTTATCACATAATTATAATTGTATTTTTTTCATATCTATGGTAAAATATAGATAAATAATTATACGGAGGTGTTTATCATGTGTGATAACAACAAATTTTATATCTGTGAGCATTGCGGAAATTTAATCGGTATGATTCACGATGCAGGAGTGCCTATGATGTGCTGCGGTCAGAAAATGACAAAGCTTGAGCCGGGTACAGTTGAAGCAAGCCACGAAAAACATATTCCGGTAGTAAGTGTTGACAACAATACTGTAACCGTTACAATCGGTTCCATTGAGCATCCTATGACAGAAGAACATCACATCGTTTGGGTATATCTCCAGACCGACAGAGGAGGTCAGCGTAAATGCCTTGAAATCGGAAAGGATCCTGTTGTAACCTTTGCTCTTTCTGATGAAAAACCTGTTGCAGCTTATGCTTACTGCAATCTCCACGGCTTATGGAAAGCTGATATCTAATTATACCACAAATTCATCTACGATACAATATTTTGAGCCTCCGAGGAGTATTTTCTTGGAGGCTCATTTTATTCGTATATACTGTCAACTATGTACTCCCAATTATCAAAAAATATTTCTACAAACTGTAGCTTATGTAAGATGTATTAATCTGTTTTACTTTATTATACTTGAATTTTGTTGAGTTTTGATGTATAATGGTTTTAGTGATCGAGTTGCAGGATCCTGCGAGGACTGCAACCAAAGGAGTTCCTGAGGGGACTCCTTTACTTATATGCGGAAAATATTATGGTTCAGTCATTCCTTACACACGAGAAAAATTATCTAATATGTATTGACAAAATTTAAAAAATAGCATATAATCGTATTGCAACTAAATATAGTTGCAATAGCGAGGGATAAAATATGAGTAAAAAAGAAAAACTAATTGCAAGATTAAAAGAAAAACCAAAAGATTTTACATTTGAGGAAGTTATTCAACTTATGGGGTATTTTGATTACAGACTTTCAAGCGGAGGAAAAACAGGCGGATCAAGAGTAGCTTTTACGAACGACAAGAAAGACTATATTCGTATGCATAAGCCTCATCCCCGAACAATATTAAAATCCTATCAGGTTCAAAATTTGATTGATGATTTGAAGGAGCGTGATTTAATATGAAAAACACTATAACTTATAAAGATTATATTGGTACAGTTAATTTTTCGGAAGAAGATATGGTTTTCTTCGGTAAGGTTATTGGAATTACAGATTCTATTTCATTCGAAGGTGATACCGTAGAAAGTCTTATTGAGGATTTTCACGATGCTGTTGATGAATATCTTGAATTTTGTGCTGAAAACGGAAAAGAACCTCAACAGCAGTACAAGGGCAGCTTTAATGTGAGAATTACTGCAGACTTGCACAGAAAA
>JAZNCD010000020.1:0-8327 GCA_045587365.1 Clostridia bacterium | reverse complement strand
AAAGGGTGCTGCCTTTGTCAGAACAAAGATGAAGAACGTTATGACAGGCGGCGTTACAGAGCGTACCTTCAACCCAACTGAAAAGGTTGAGCCGGCTCGTATAGAAAGAAAAGAAATGGAATATCTCTATGAGGATAGTGGTCTTTACTACTTCATGGATCAGGAAACTTATGAGCAGACACCTCTCAGCGAGGACCAACTCGGCGATGCTCTTAAGTTTGTTATGGAGAATATGACAGTAAAAATTCTCTCATACAAGGGCAATGTATTTGCCGTAGAGCCACCTACATTTGTAGAACTTAAAGTTACAGAGACAGAGCCGGGCGTAAAGGGTAATACTGCCACAAATGTAACAAAGCCCGCAACAGTTGAAAGTGGTGCAACAATCACTGTGCCTATGTTTGTAAACGAAGGCGACACAATCCGTATCGATACCAGAACAGGCGAGTATATGGAGAGAATTTAAGCTTTTTGCAAGGATTGATTAAAAACAGAGAGGATGATTTAAATGTCAGAACTTACAAATCGTGCGGCATACCTTCAGGGTCTTGCTGACGGACTTAAACTTGATAAAGAAACCACAGAGGGCAAGCTTATTGATGAACTTATCGTTCTTGTTACCGATATGGCTCAGGAAATCGAAGCTCTTGATGACGAGCAGGCATTTGTTGCAGACAAGATGGATGAGCTTGAAGATGTAATCGAGCTCATCGGTGACGAGGTTTATGGATACGAGGATGATGAGGATGACGATGTTTACACACTCGTATGTGAGAAGTGCGGAGAGGAAATAGACTTTACCGCTGATGACCTTGATGATATAGCAAGCGGCGATTTTATCTGCCCTGAGTGCGGCGAGGTAATCGAACTTGATTTTGAAGAATGCGACTGCGGTTGCGATTGCGACTGCGACTGTGACTGCGAAGAATAATAAAAATTCAAAAAAATCCTTGACAACTGAAATAAAAAGGATTATAATGAATAAAAATTAAAGGCTATGACCGGAAACAAGTAGGAATTTTCGCAGGTTTATGAGAGAGCTGTCGGGTGGTGCGAGACAGAAAACCGGGATTTTCTGAATACATTCCGCGAGCTGCGCACCGAACAAACGAAAGTTTAAGTAGGCTGCGACGGGATTGCCCGTTACAGCAAGAGAGTATAACGCTTTGTCTGATCCAGGACGTCACCTGAGCACGTACTCGTTAAGGTTGCATCTGTGAGGATGCAATAAAATGAGGTGGTACCGCGAATTTTTTCGCCCTCATATTTTAAAAAATATGGGGGCGTTTTTTGTTGCCCTCAAAAGAAAGGGTAGATGTATTATGTTACTAAAAATTGGTATGTTGGTTGTTTTCTTCGCGGTAATGATTGTCGTCGGTATTATGTGCAGAAAAAGCGCAACTGACGTAAACGGCTTTGTCCTGGGTGGCCGTAGCGTTGGCCCGTGGCTTACGGCTTTCGCTTATGGTACTTCGTACTTCTCTGCAGTTATCTTTGTGGGATATGCAGGTCAGTTTGGCTGGAAGTTCGGTATTGCATCCACATGGATTGGTATCGGCAACGCAGTGCTTGGTTCGCTTCTTGCATGGGTTGTTCTCGGCAGAAGAACAAGACTTATGAGTCAGCGCTTAGAGAGTGCTACAATGCCTGAGTTTTTTGGAAAAAGATACTTAAGTCCTGCACTCAAAATTGCGGCATCGATTATTGTGTTTATCTTCTTGATTCCGTACACCGCATCACTTTACAATGGTCTCTCCCGTCTTTTTAATATGGCGTTTGGTGAGTACATTTCATACAGTACATGTGTTATTGTTATGGCGGTGCTGACGGGTGTTTACGTAATCGCAGGCGGATATATGGCAACTGCTATAAACGACTTTATTCAGGGCGTAATAATGATTATTGGAATTATTGCAGTAATTGCGGCAGTTCTCAGCCAGAACGGCGGATTTATTGAGTCCCTCAACGGTCTTGCTGCAATTGAACTCGAGGGCGGAGCACCCGGCGCGTTTAACTCATTCTTTGGTCCTGATCCTTTAAACCTTGCGTTTGTAGTAATCCTTACGTCTCTTGGTACATGGGGGCTTCCGCAGATGGTGCAGAAGTTCTACGCAATCAAGAATGAGAAGGATATTCAAAAGGGTACTATTATTTCAACTATATTTGCAATCGTTGTTGCAGGTGGTTGTTACTTCCTTGGCGGATTTGGCAGACTCTTTACAGATAAGCTGACCATAGTAAACGGTGCAATCGAAGGTGGTTTTGATGCCATTGTTCCGACAATGCTCTCAGGACTTCCTGATATTCTGATTGCAATCGTAATTGTGCTTGTGCTCTCTGCATCTATGTCAACTCTGTCATCGCTTGTTCTTGCATCAAGCTCAACCCTTACACTTGATATGATTAAGGGACACATTGTAAAAGATATGAGTGAGAAAAAGCAGGTATTTATTATGAGAGTTCTGATAGTTGTGTTTATAGCAATTTCTGCTTACATAGCTCTTAATAAAGACAAGCTCAGTGCAATTGCTGATATGATGGGTATTTCGTGGGGTGCTTTGGCAGGTGCATTTCTTGCGCCATTCCTGTACGGATTATACAGCAAAAAGGTTACAAAGATATCCGTGTGGGCAAGCTTTATATTCGGCGCAGGAATTATGATTTTAAATATGCTGATAAGACCTATGTTCCCGGCAATTTTGCAGTCGCCCATTAACAGTGGTGTTATAGCAATGCTCGGAGGTCTTGTGATTGTTCCTGTTGTAAGTTTATTTACAAAGAAGCCTGATAAAGCTTTTGTAGAAGAGACATTTGCTTGCTATGAAGAAAAGGTTAGTGTAAACAAGAAAGAAAGCCTTGGTGCTTAAAATATAAAGGTAAAGGTGATAAATATGGTAATAACTGAAGTGCTCGAGAGAAACGCAAAGGATTTTGCGAATGAGATAAGCCTTGTGGAGATTAACCCTCCCCTTGATGAGAAAAAGCGTCTCACATGGAAGGAATATTCTCTTATTGAAACCACTCATAAAGACGCGTTTCGTACAGAGATAACATGGAGCGAGTTTGACAAAAAGGCTAATCGCTTTGCAAATCTCCTTCTCAGCAGAGGTATAAAAAAGGGTGATAAGGTCGCAATACTCCTTATGAACTGTCTTGAATGGTTGCCGATTTATTTCGGTGCGTTAAAGGCGGGCGCAATGGCAGTGCCTCTTAACTACCGTTACACTGCGGACGAAATTGCTTACTGCGTAAATCTTGCAGAAGCAGATGTCCTGATTTTTGGTCCTGAGTTTACGGGCAGAGTTGAGGCGGTATGCAACAAAATGAAGAGGGTAAAATATACCTTCTATCTTGGCGAGGATTGCCCAACATTTGCAGAGAGCTATGATGAACTCGTTAACTACTGCACTGCAAGAAAGCCCGAGATTTCTCTCTGCGAGGATGACCTTGCGGCAATTTACTTCTCATCAGGCACGACAGGATTCCCTAAGGCAATTGTGCACAAGCACAGAAGTCTTATCCACTCTTGCAGGGTGGAGCAAAATCACCATCAGCAGAGCAGAGACGATGTTTTTCTGTGCATCCCTCCCCTTTACCACACAGGTGCAAAAATGCATTGGTTCGGAAGTCTTCTCTCGGGTAGCCGAGCAGTGCTTCTAAAGGGTGTTAAGCCTGAGTGGATTGTAAGAACAATATCTGAAGAGAAATGTACTATTGTATGGCTTCTTGTACCCTGGGCACAGGATTTGCTTGATGCAATAGACAGAGGCGAAATAAAAATTGATGAGTACAAGCTTTCGCAGTGGAGACTTATGCACATCGGTGCTCAGCCTGTGCCACCAAGTCTTATAAAGAGATGGAAGGCAATTTTCCCAAATCACGATTATGACACCAATTATGGTCTCTCTGAGTCTATTGGCCCCGGATGTGTACATCTTGGTATGGAGAATATCCATAAGGTAGGTGCAATCGGTAAGGCAGGATATGGATGGGAAACAAAGATAGTTGACGAAAACCGCAACACGGTAGAGCGTGGCGAGGTTGGAGAGCTTGCAGTAAAAGGCCCTGGTGTAATGGAGTGTTACTTTAATGACGAAAAGGCAACCAACGAGGTGCTTGCCGATGGATGGCTCTTTACAGGCGATATGGCAAAAGAGGATGAGGACGGATTTATCTATCTTGTTGATCGTAAGAAGGATGTCATTATTTCAGGTGGAGAGAATATTTATCCCGTACAGATTGAGGACTTTTTGAGAAGTTGTGACAAGATTAGCGATGTTGCGGTTATCGGACTTCCTGATAAGCGTCTCGGGGAGATTACTGCGGCTATAATCCAGGTTAAGGATGGCTTTAGTATGACAGAGGAAGAAGTTAACGACTTCTGTCTTGATTTGCCAAGATACAAAAGACCACATAAGATTATATTTGCAGACGTACCGAGAAACCCAACGGGTAAAATAGAAAAACCAAAACTTCGCGAGATATACTGCGGCGAAGCTTTGGTTGCGAGTCAGGTAAATAACTAAAACTAAAGCCGATAATTCTGCGCGGAATTATCGGCTTTTTTTAACAAAATACTTGAAAATTCATATTAAATCTGTTATTATAATAAGATAGGTATTTATAGATTTTTTGAGAGGAATGATTACAAGATGAAGAAGCTTATGCTTGGTAATGCGGCGGTTGCCCGCGGTGCTTATGAAGCAGGTGTTTCGGTTGTTGCATCGTATCCCGGAACCCCAAGCACAGAGATTACCGAAAATATTGTAAAATATGAGAATATATATGCAGAGTGGTCGCCAAACGAAAAGGTTGCGGCAGAGGTTGCAATCGGTGCGTCAATTGCAGGTGCAAGAAGTATGTCCTGTATGAAGCATGTTGGTCTCAACGTGATGGCAGACCCTGTGTTTACAGTTAGTTATACAGGCGTAAACGGTGGTCTTGTTTTCTGCGTGGCAGATGACCCGGGTATGCACTCATCACAGAATGAGCAGGATTCACGCCACTATGCAGAGGCGTCAAAGATTGTTATGCTTGAGCCGTCTGATTCTGCAGAGTGTAAGGATTACACAAAGGCAGCGTACGCACTTAGCGAAAAGTTTGACACTCCTGTGTTTATAAGACTCTCTACAAGAGTATCCCACTCACAGAGCCTTGTTGAGGAATGTGAGCCTGAGACGGTAGAGCTTAAGGATTATAACAAGAATATTGATAAATACGTTATGATGCCTGCAAAAGCGGTAAAGCGCCACGTTGACGTAGAAAATCGTATTGCGGCACTTAAAGAATACGCAGAGAACTGTGAGTTCAACACGGTTGAGGACAACGGCAGCAAGATTGGTGTTATTACATCGGGTATTACATATATGTACTCAAAAGAAGCGCTCGGCGACAGAGTAAACTACTTAAAACTTGGTATGGTTTATCCCTTGCCCGAAAAGCTTATCCTTGATTTTGCCAAAAAGTGCGACAAGGTATTCGTTATTGAAGAACTTGACCCTGTTCTTGAGAAGCACTGCAAGGCACTTGGAATTGAAGTAATCGGCAAAGAAAAGTTCACTCTTCTTGGCGAGTACACACCATCTATGATAAAGGCGGCAGTATTTGGAGAGGATGCGGCAGAGAGTCTGAGTGTAGAAGAAGCAATTCCTGTGCGCCCCCCTGTTATGTGTGCAGGATGTCCTCACAGAGGTACATTCTATGTGCTTAAAAAGCTTGGTCTTGTTGTATCGGGAGATATCGGTTGTTATACACTCGGTGCCGTTGCGCCCCTTGAGAGTGTTGATACAACAATCTGTATGGGTGCATCGGTTAGTGCAGCTCTCGGTATGGCAAAGGCAAGAGGTGCCGAGTTTAACAAAAAACTTGTATCGGTTATTGGTGACTCAACCTTTATGCACTCGGGTATCACAGGTCTTATTGATATTGTTTATAACAAAGGTGCAAACACAGTTATAATTCTTGATAACTCAATCACAGGTATGACGGGACATCAGAATAACCCGACCACAGGATATACAATTCGTGGCGAGGAGACAGTACAGGTTAACCTTGTTGACCTTTGTCACTCAATAGGTGTTAAGAACGTTGTAGTTGCTGACCCATTTGATGTAAAGAACTTTGAGAAGGTTGTCAAAGAAGAAACTCAGAGAGAAGAACCGTCAGTTATTATCGCTCAGCGTCCTTGTGCACTGTTAAAGAGCGTAAAGTATACAGGTAAGTGCAAAATAAATGACAACTGCAAGAAGTGCAAAATGTGCTTAAAGCTTGGATGTCCTGCGATTTCCTTTGACGGAGAGAACATTAAAATAGACAAGACACAGTGTAACGGTTGCGGACTTTGCTTTAATGTTTGCCCATTTAATGCAATGGAAAAGGAGGAGGCGTAATTATGAATATTATGATTGTTGGCGTTGGCGGTCAGGGAACTTTGCTTGCCAGCCGAATTCTTGGTAATACCGTTGTGAACGAGGGTTTTGATGTTAAGGTTTCTGAGGTTCATGGAATGAGCCAGAGAGGCGGAAGCGTTGTTACCTATGTTAAATATGACGATAAAGTGTATTCGCCAATCATTGACAGAGGAGAGGCAGATATAATTCTTGCTTTCGAACTCCTTGAGGCATATCGTGCGCTTCCTTATCTTAAAAAAGGCGGCAAGATGATTGTAAACACTCAGAAGATTGACCCGATGCCCGTAATAACAGGTGCAATGGAATATCCTGAAAATATTGAGAGTAAGTTGAGTGATAAAATTGATGTGGTTACAGTTGATGCATTGAAATATGCTATTGAGGCAGGTAACGCAAAGGCTGTAAACGTTGTTTTGATTGGTCTTATGGCAAAGAATACCGATATTGCCTACGAAAAGTGGTTAGATACAATTAAGAACTCTACACCTGAGAAGTTCCTTGAATCTAACCTTAAGGCGTTTGAACTCGGATATAATCTTGATTAATAGAAGATGGGGGTGATAAAAATGAAATATTATCAGGAGCATATTGAATGTATGCCCAGAGAAGAGCTTAAAAAGCTTCAGGATGAAAGACTCATCTGGCAGGTTAAGAGAATGTATGAAAGAGTTGAGCTCTTCAGAAAGAGAATGGACGAAAAGGGCTTAAAGCCAGAGGATATCAAGGGCGTAGATGACCTTCATAAACTTCCGTTTTCATACAAGCAGGATTTGAGAGACTATTATCCATTTGGTCTTTTTGCAGAGCCTCTTAAGAACATCGTAAGAACTCACGCGTCATCAGGTACAACAGGAAAGCAGATTGTCGTGGGTTATACAAAAAATGACCTTGACAAGTGGGCTGATTGTATGGCAAGACAGCTTGTGGCAGCGGGAGCGGATGAGAATGATTTAGTTCAGGTATCTTATGGTTATGGTCTCTTCACAGGTGGTCTTGGTGCACACGATGGTGCACAGAAACTTGGCGCAACTGTTATACCAACATCGTCAGGTAACACTGCAAGACAGATGCAGACAATGGTTGATTTTGGCTCGACAGTTTTGTGTTGTACACCATCTTATGCTATGTACCTTGCAGAGTCTATAAATGAGGCAGGACTTAAGGACAAGTTAAAGTTAAAAGCGGGAATTTTAGGTGCAGAGCCTTGGTCAGAGGATATGCGCCATGCAATAGAAGAAGGCCTTGGAATCAAAGCCTACGACGTTTATGGCCTCTCTGAGATTATGGGTCCGGGCGTAAGTTATGAGTGTGAATGCCAGAAGGGTATGCACATCAACGAAGATATGTTCATAGCAGAGATAATCGACCCTGACACAGGCGAGGTTTTGCCTGAAGGCTCATCGGGAGAGCTTGTATTTACTACAATTACAAAAGAGGGCTTCCCTGTAATCAGATATCGTACCCGTGATATTTGCTCTTTAAATTATGAAAAGTGTGAGTGTGGAAGAACATTTATAAGAATGAACAAGCCAACAGGCAGAAGTGATGATATGCTTATCATCAGGGGCGTAAATGTATTCCCGTCACAGATAGAGGAAGTATTGCTCAGAGTAAACGGAGATATTACTCCAAACTACCAGATTGTTGTTGGAAGAGAAAACAACACCGATACCCTTGACGTAAACGTTGAAATGAGCGAGGCATTGTTTGCAGATGATATCAAATCGGTACACAAGATTGAAAAAGCAATCACCAATGACTTAAGAAACGTACTTGGTATAGGTGCGCAGGTTCATCTTGTAAACCCGAAAACAATTGCCCGTAGCGAGGGTAAGGCAAAACGTGTAATCGATAACCGTAAAATATAGAAAAGGAGCGATATAGTATGGTAAAGCAATTATCTGTATTTGTTGAAAA
>JAZNCD010000019.1:0-24132 GCA_045587365.1 Clostridia bacterium | reverse complement strand
ATGATTGAAAATCCGTATTCGTTTTTACTTTAAAAGTGAGGGATATAAAAGATGCAAGAATTTGATTTAGTTGTTGTCGGCGGAGGTCCCGGCGGCTATGTTGCGGCAATTACTGCGGCAAAGAGCGGTCTTAAGACTCTGCTGGTAGAAAAAGCTGAAATGGGTGGTACCTGCTTAAACCGTGGTTGTATCCCCACAAAAGCATTACTTCATTGCACAGGCGAATATAAGGCTACAAAGAATAGCGAGGTTTGCGTATGCAAGGATGTTAAACTTGATTATTCAAAGGCTTTTGCGCATAAAGAGGCCACAACAATGAAACTTCGCCGTGGTGTAGAGATGCTTGTTAAAAAGAGCGGATGTACAATTATGAACGGCACTGCAGAGCTGCAGAATGAAAATATGCTTAAAGTCGGAGACGAGACTGTAAGCTTTGTAAACCTGATAATTGCCACAGGCTCTGTTCCCTCAGGCTCACCTTTTGAGATTGAAGAGGGTGCAAAGGTTATCGACAGTGACGGCTTCCTTGAACTGAGCGAACTCCCTGAGAGCGCTGTCATTATCGGCGGTGGTGTAATCGGTATGGAGTTTGCCACAGTTATGGCAAATGCCGGCAAGAGTGTAACAATCGTCGAGGCTGCACCTCAGGTGCTTCCGGCTATGGATAAGGAACTTGCAGAGCTTTCAAAGTCTGTTCTTGAAGAAGCAGGGGTTAAGTTCCATACTGCGACCTTTGTAAAGAAGGTATATACAAAAGATGGCAAGGTAGCTTGTGATATCACCTGCGGTGATGCTAAAGATGTAATATCAGCAGACCTTGTTGTAAGTGCGGTGGGCAGAAAGGCAAACACAGAGGGCTTAAAGCCTGAACGTGCAGGTCTTCGTATGAATCGTGGATTTATCGAGGTCAATGAGCTTTGTGCTACAAGCACACCTCACATCTACGCTATCGGCGATGTAAATGGTAAGTGTATGCTAGCTCACGCCGCATCATATCAGGGTAAGAGAGTTGTGCTAAACATTGCAGAGAACAAAAACATTCCCTGCACAAAGGCACCTGTGCCCGGTTGTGTTTATACATCACCCGAGATTGCTTCAGTTGGTATGACCGAGGACGAGGCAAAGGCGGCAGGCTACGATGTAAAGGTTGGCAGATTTGATGCAATGGGCAACGGAAAACTCCTCTCTATGGGTGAAGCAATTGGTTTTGTAAAGTTGGTTGGCGACAGCACAACTGACGAAATCCTCGGTGCACAGATTGCCTGCGCACATGCAACCGATATGATAGCGGAGATTGCGGCAGTTATGCGCTGCGAGGGAACAATGCATGAGCTTGCAGAGACCATTCATCCGCATCCGACAGTATCAGAGATGGTAATGGAAGCGGCAGATGACTACTTTGGTATGTGCGCACACAAATAAAATAAAAAAAGGTGGTAAAAAATATGAAAACTTATAAAATAGCAGTAATCGCCGGCGACGGAATCGGCCCTGAGGTATTGGCAGAGGGTATTAAAGTCCTCGACCGTGCAGCAGAGATTGACGGGGGCTTTAAATTTGAATTTACTCACTTTCCATGGGGATGCGAGTACTATCTTGAAACAGGTCGTATGATGCCTGAGGACGGTATCGAACAGCTTTCTAAGTTTGATGCAATCTTCCTTGGTGCAGTAGGTTACCCGGGTGTACCCGACCACATTTCGTTGTGGGACTTGCTCCTTACTATCAGACATGCGTTTGACCAGTATGTAAACCTTCGCCCTGTTAAACTCCTCAATGGTGCACCTTGCCCACTTAAGGATGTAAAACGCGAAGATATCGATATGATTGTTATTCGTGAGAACAGTGAGGGCGAGTATGCCGGCGAGGGTAACTGGCTCTTTAAGGGCGAGCCGGGTGAGGTTGTTCTTCAGACAGGAGTGTTCTCAAGAAAGGGCTGCGAGAGAATTATCCGCTATGCTTACGAGGTTGCTCGTAAAGAGGGTAAAAAGCTTACTAGCATCAGTAAGGGTAATGCTCTTAACTACTCAATGGTATTCTGGGATCAGATTTTTGCTGAAGTTGGTAAGGAATACCCTGATGTAGAGACAGATGCATTGCTTGTTGATGCAGCAAGTATGTTCTTTGTAAAGAAGCCACAGAGATTTGAAGTTGTTGTTACATCTAACCTCTTTGGTGATATTATTACAGACCTTGGTGCAGCTATCGCAGGCGGTATGGGTCTTGCGGCAGGTGCAAACATTAACCCTGAGCGCAAGTATCCTTCAATGTTTGAGCCTATCCACGGTAGTGCTCCTGATATTGCAGGTCAGGGTATTGCAAACCCACTTGCATCAATCTGGTCTGCAAGCCAGATGCTCGATTTCTTCGGTCACGAAGATTGGGGCAAGCGTGTGCTTGATGCAATTGAAAAGTTGATGGTAGAGGGCAAGACACTTACACCTGATATGGGTGGAACTGCAAGCACCTCAGAAGTCGGCGACGCATTGCTTGAGATTTTATAAAAACTTAAAAAGGAGAGCCGACCGGCTCTCCTTTTTTGCTGTAAAAGTTAGAAATTTTATTAAAAATGATTGCAATTATTCAGCATTATGGTATAATGTATAGATAAGAACTTTTTAAAATACAAACGCTAAAAGGAATGAATGGAAATGAAACTTGGAATCGTCGGACTTCCAAATGTTGGAAAAAGCACGCTTTTTAATGCTATAACTCAGGCGGGGGCAGAATCGGCAAACTACCCCTTTTGTACCATAGAACCAAATGTAGGCACAGTAATTGTGCCCGATAGTCGTATAGACGAGCTTGTTAAGATGTACAATCCCGACAAGACCACATATGCTGTAATAGAGTTTGTGGATATTGCAGGGCTTGTAAAGGGTGCAAGCCGTGGCGAGGGCCTTGGAAACAAGTTTTTGTCAAATATTCGCGAGGTTGACGCAATTGTACACGTGGTGCGTGCCTTTGAGGATACAAATATCGTTCATGTAGAGGGAAGCGTTGACCCTGTTCGAGATATTGAGACTATAAACCTTGAGCTTATACTTTCAGATATTGAGATACTTGACCGCAGAATTGATAAAACCAGAAAGTCATTAAAGGGTGGCGACAAGACGTTCCAGACACAGCTTGAGTTTTATGAGAGACTCCACGAGGTTTTAGAGAGCGGTAAGTGCGCAAGAACAATGGAGATGACCGAGGACGAGCTTGAGATGCTCAGCGATGTTTCACTTCTTACTATGAAGCCTGTAATCTATGCGGCGAATGTTGCAGAGGACGATTATGCAAAGCCCGAGAGTGAGAATGAGTTTGTTGTTAAAATCCGTGAGTTTGCAGAGAGCGAGAGGTCTGAGGTAATGGTGATTTCTGCAAGAATAGAGGAAGAAATTGCAGCCCTTGAAAAAGAAGAGAAGCAGATGTTCTTAGAAGAGCTTGGGGCAACCGAGTCGGGTCTTGACAAGCTTATTCGTGCAAGCTATAATCTTCTTGGACTTATAAGTTACCTGACTGCCGGCAAGCCCGAGGTCAGGGCGTGGACTATAACAAAGGGTACAAAGGCACCACAGGCGGCAGGTAAAATACATACGGATTTCGAGCGTGGCTTTATTCGTGCAGAGGTTGTTGCCTATGATGATTTGATGGCGTGCGGCTCTATGACTGCGGCAAAGGAAAGGGGCCTTGTGCGTTCAGAGGGAAAAGAATACGTCGTTCAGGACGGTGACATAATATTATTCAGATTTAATGTATAAAATTTTTGGAGGTATTTGTATGGATTTCTTGGAGAATGTAAAAAATGTGGTTACGGACACAGCGCAGAAGGTTGTAAAAAAGTCCGGAGAAATTATTGAGGCATCCAAGGTTAAATACACAATCTTTGAATTAAAGGGCGACATCAAAAAGCTCTACGAGGAAATAGGTAAGCTGACATATGAAACCATTTCGGCAGACGGAGACTATGCAGAGGATATAAAGCTCAAGTGCGACATTATTACTGCAAAGCTTGCTAAAATTGAGTATTTGAAAAATACAGGTGAAATGGGAGTAAAATGTCCCTCTTGCGGCAGAGATGCGGGCGTAGATGATGAGAATTGTCCGTCCTGCGGAGCGGATATGGTAGAAGAAGTCCGGGTTGAGGTCGAAGAAAAAGAAGAAATTTAGCAAAGGAAGATGGAGATTTTTGCCGCAGACCTGTGCTGCGGCAAAATTTCTTCTAAAGGGAAAAGGAAATGAAAGTAGCAATTGACGGACCTGCAGGAGCGGGCAAAAGCACAATATCCAAGGCAGTGGCAAGGCGACTTGGTTTTGTTTATATTGATACAGGTGCAATGTATCGTGCAATCGGTCTTGCGGCGGTGAGGGGTGGCATTGATACTAAGGACGCAGAGGGTGTGGCAGCTATTCTTGATGAGGTAGAGGTTACTATTGCCCACAACGAAGACGGACAACAGATTTTTTTAAACGGAGAGAATGTGTCGGCTGAAATCCGACTGCCCGAGATTTCTGTTGCCGCATCAAATGTAGCGGTTATCCCTGCGGTAAGGCTTAAGCTTGTAGAGCTTCAGCGTGCCCTTGCAGAAAAAGAGAATGTGATTATGGACGGCAGAGATATCGGCACATATGTACTGCCTGATGCAGAGGTCAAGATTTTTCTTGTTGCCTCTGTGGAAGAGCGTGCAAAGAGACGATTGAAGGAGCTTTTGGAAAAAGGTGTCGAGACTGATTTAGAGGCCGTAAAGTCCGATATGGAATATCGGGACAAAAATGATTCGGGTCGTGATTTTGCACCTCTTAAGCAGGCAGAAGACAGTGTTCTTATAGATAACACAAATACAACAATTGAAGAAGCGATAGAGCGTATTTGTCAGCTTGTGGAAAGCCAGAGAGGTGCACAGTAAATGAGTTTTTATAAGGTTGCAGTTGTTGTGGTCAGGGCGATATGTCGCCTTATATACAGATTTAAGGTAGAGGGCGTTGAAAATGTGCCCACTGACAGACCTTTTATAGTTTGCGCAAACCATAAAAGCGTTATAGACCCTGTTTTGCTGGCGGTAAGTCTGCCTGTAGAGTTCAGGTTTATGGCAAAGGAAGAGCTTTTTAAAAACAAGCTGTTCGGAAGGCTCTTAAAAGCCCTTGGCGCTTTTCCCGTAAAACGCGGAACAAGCGATATAGGCGCACTTAAGCTGTCGATGAAAATACTTGGAGACGGCGGAAGGCTTATGATATTTCCTGAGGGGTCCAGGTCGCCCAAAGGATATATGGGCGAGGCAAAGGGGGGCGCGACCCTCGTTGCCATAAAATCAAAGGTGGACATTTTGCCTGTTGGAATTGAAGGCGAGTATAAGCTTTTTTCAAAGCTTGCACTTCGTGTAGGCAAACCTGTAAAGCTTGACAAGTGGTATGACCAAAAGCTTAATTCTGACAGTTTGCTGGAAATCACCAATACAGAAATTATGAACCAGATATCTGAGCTTTCGGGGGTTCCTACATATGAAAATAGAGATTGCAAGTAAAGCGGGATTTTGCTTTGGAGTAGCAAGGGCTGTTAAAATTGCAAAAGAGTGCATAAACCGCGAGGGGAAATCTGTTACCTACGGTATGCTAATTCACAATCGTGACGTTGTTGAGGAGCTTGAGAGAGCGGGAATTTCAACGATTGATAGCATTGATGAAATTAAGAGAGACACCAATGTGATTATTCGTGCCCATGGTGTTCCCGAGGGAGAACAAAAAGAGATGGAAAAAAGGGGCGCCAATGTGATTGACGCAACTTGTCCTTATGTAAAGAAGATACACTCTGTTGTTGCAGAGGCGTATGCCTCAGGTGACACCATCATAATTGTCGGCAACCCTGACCATCCCGAGGTAAAAGGGATAAACGGATGGTGCGGAGGTAGTGCAATTATAATAAATTCAGAGGATGAAGCACAAAGGGTTGACAGTATACATTCCGAAAATCCGGTTACTGTAGTAGCACAAACAACCATTAGAAAAGATTTTTTCAAAAAAATTGAAAAATATTTAAAAAAACATTTTACAAATGTGGAAATATTTGATACAATATGTAATGCGACCAATGAAAGACAGGCGGCGGCGGCAGAACTTGCAGCGAGAGCCGATTGTATGATTGTGGTCGGGGGCGAGGAGAGCTCTAACACACGGAAACTTTATGAGCTTTGCAAAGAGCATTGCGAAAATACCGTGTGCGTTGAAAATGCAAAAGAATTAAAAAAATATATAAACCGGGGACAAATCCCCATATCAAAAAAATTAGTGGGTATTACTGCGGGGGCGTCAACGCCGGAAGCGGTAATCAAGGAGGTCTATTTAACCATGGCGGAAAACAATGAAATGAACTTTGCAGAGGCATTGGAGGAAACCTTAAAGCCTATTAAGTCAGGCGAGGTTGTAAAGGGTGTTGTTATAGGTATCACCCCTACCGAGGTGCAGGTTGACATTGGAAACAAGTACGACGGCGTAATTCCTTATGAGGAACTTACAAACGACACAAACGTTGACATAAACAGCATCGTTAAGGTTGGCGAAGAGGTTGACGTATACGTTGTTCACGTAAGCGACAGAGACGGCGTTGTTACACTTTCCAAGAAGAAGATTGATGCTGTAAAGGGCATGGAAGAACTGAAATCGGCGTTTGAAAATCAGGAAGTTTTGACAGGTCGCGTAGTAGAATTAGTAAGAGGCGGCGTTGTTACAATTGTAAAATGTGTACGCGTGTTCATCCCTGCGTCTGAGTGCGCAGAGAGATTTCTCTCTGACCTTGGCGTTCTTCTTGGTACAGAACAGCGTTTTAGAATTATAAAGATGGATGTTGACAGACGTGGTAGACAGAGAGTTGTTGGCTCAATCAAGTCTGTTGCAAAGGAAGAAAACGAAAAGGCCTCGGCTGCTTTCTGGGCAGATGCAGAAGAGGGCAAGCTCTACAAGGGTACAATCAAGTCGCTCACATCATTTGGTGCGTTTGTTGACCTTGGTGGCGTAGATGGTCTTATCCATATTTCTGAGCTTTCACCGGTGAGAATTTCACATCCGTCAGAAGCTGTAAGCGTTGGCGACGAGATTGAAGTTTATATCAAAGAACTCAACAAGGAAGAAAACAGAATTTCTCTTGTTAAAGAGCTTAAAGAGCAGAAGGCAGAACAGTTCTGGGCTGAAGCTGAAGTTGGCAAGAAGTATACAGGTATTGTTAAGTCACTCACATCATTTGGTGCATTCGTTGACCTTGGTGGCGTAGATGGTCTTGTTCATATTTCTGAGCTTTCATGGCAGAGAATCAATCATCCGTCCGAAATCGTTAAGGTTGGCGATGAGCTTGAGGTTTATATTAAGGAAATCAACAAGGAAAGCGGTAAGATTTCTCTTGGCTACAAGAAGGCTGAGGACAGCCCATGGGTTAAGGCGGTTGCAAATCTCAACGTAGGCGATGTTGTAAAGTGCAAGATTGTTCGCATTTTGCCTTTTGGTGCATTTGCAGAGGTTGCTCCTTTTGTTGATGGTCTTATCCACATTTCTCAGATTTCAAACGAGAGAATCGGCAAGCCGTCAGATGTATTGGCAATCGGCGATGAGGTAGAAGCAAAGGTTGTTGAAATCAACGACGAAACAAAGCAGATTGCTCTTTCTATGAAGGCTCTTATGGCAGTGCCTGAGGTAGAGGAAGCTCCGGCCCCTGAGGAAGAAGAGCCTGTGTCTTACACAGAAGAGAGCTCATTTACTCTCGGCGACATCCTTGATGCTGCAGAAGAGGGCGAGCTTTAAAATTAATTAAATCGTAATTGAATGGTTATACGTCGCCCCCAAAAGGGGCGGCGTTTGACTATTATAAAAATAGGAGTGGGAAGCTTGAATATTCAGGAATTTAAAAAAAGCGTAAAGGGTAAAAAGATAGCTGTTGTCGGCATAGGTGTCAGCAACCTTCCTCTTGTGCGTATGCTAAGTGAGTGCGAGGCAAAGATTTGCGTTCACGATAAGAGGACGGCGGATAAGCTTGGCGAGGTTTATGACGAATTATTGTCGATGGGAGCGGAGCTGGTCCTTGGGGATAATTATCTTGATGAAATTGCCAATGACACCCAAATGGTCTTTAAAACCCCCGGAATCAGATATGATGTGCCTGCCCTTCTTAAAGCATCTGAAAATGGTGCCGTTGTCACATCGGAGATGGAGCTTTTTTTTGAGACCTGTCCCTCAAAGATAATTGCGGTTACAGGAAGCGACGGCAAGACGACTACCACAAGCCTTATATACGATATGCTAAAGCGTGCGGGATATACCTGCCGCCTTGGCGGCAATATCGGTCATCCCCTTGTGGCGGAGGTTGAGAATATTAAAAGCGATGATATATCCGTTGTTGAGCTCTCCAGTTTTCAGCTTCATACGATGAAAAAGAGCGCAGACATTGCCGTGGTAACAAACGTGACGCCAAATCATCTTGACTGGCATACGGATTTTGAGGAATATTCAAATTCAAAACGTGCAGTTTTTGCGTACCAGGACGAGGGTGGCAGAGTGGTCTTGAACTTTGACAACGATATTACCCGTGGTTTTGGAGATGGAAGTCAAAACGCAGTATTCTTTAGCTCTAAAGAGAGTGTGAAAGACGGATATGGACTAGAGGGGAATATAATTGTTAAGTATAAAGATGGTGCCGTAGAGAGAAAAATTCTTGATATAAACACCATATATATTCCCGGTATGCACAATGTAGAAAATTATATGGCGGCAATTGCGGCAACCGAGGGGCTTGTAAGTGACGAGGTTGTAAGAGAGACTGCCACAGAGTTTAAAGGTGTACCCCATAGAATTGAATTTGTAAGAGAACTCGATGGCGTAAAGTATTATAATGACTCTATTGCAAGCAGCCCTGCCAGAACAACTGCGGGACTTGTGTCGTTTGGGGATAAGAAGGTTATTTTGATTGCCGGCGGCTATGACAAGAAAATCCCCTTTGATGATTTTGGTGGCGTGATAAATGAGCGTGTATCAAAGCTTGTTTTAGTGGGAGCAACATCTGAGAAGATAGAAAAAGCAGTGGTTTCGGCGGAAAACTATGATAATCTGCCGATATACAGATGCACAGAGTTTAAAGAGGCGGTAGAAAAGGCAAGAAAAATCGCAACCGAGGGGGATATAGTAATTCTGTCCCCTGCCTGTGCAAGCTTTGACCTGTTTAAAAACTTTGAGGTCCGCGGCGATACATTTAAAGAGATAGTAAAAGGATTTTAGAAAACAATCCTCCCACTGCTAAAGCGGTCACCCCTCCTTTACACAAGGAGGGTTTTTATTTGAGGAGACGAAAAAAGCATCAATCTTGTATCAAGATTGATGCTTTTTTCTGGAGCTGGTGATGGGACTCGAACCCGCAACCTGCTGATTACAAATCAGCTGCTCTGCCAATTGAGCTACACCAGCATTCAATGTTTAACCAACATCGACAAGCAATAGAATATCATATTTCTGAGGGCTTGTCAAGAGTTTTTATGAAAAAATATATAATTTTTGTTTTAAGGGGATTTCAATGTTGACTTATGGCCGTGGTATTTATATAATATTAAGGTAGACTAAAATAAGAAAGAGGTGTACCCGGGGATGAAGAAATATATAACGCAAAGTGAGGCAGAAACCAGACAACTTGGCGAAAAACTTGCAGGGAAATTTTCCTCGGGGGATATCATTGCCTTGTCAGGCGACCTTGGCTGCGGAAAAACTGCTTTCGTAAAGGGCGTTGCCGCTCATTTTGGCTACACGGGTGATGTGACAAGCCCTACGTTTACCCTTGTGAATGAATACGATGGTGAATTGAGTGTTTATCACTTTGATGTGTATCGTCTTGAAAATATAAGCGTTGACGAGTGCGACTGGATGGATGATTATTTGTTTGGTGACGGCATTTGCCTTATAGAGTGGGCGGACAATATCAAGAATGTTCTGCCAAAAGAGACGGTCTGGATAAGATTTGCCAAAAACACGGAGCAAGGTTGCGACTTTAGAGAAATAACTGTTGAATAAACGGGAGAATAATAAAATGATAGTATTTGGAATAGATACCTGCTGTATGGCGGCTACGGCGGCGCTTATGTCGGACGACCATCTTGCGGCGCAGATTATGATAAATAATAAGAAGACACATTCCCAAAAGATTATGCCGATGATAGAGTTTATGGCAAATCAGGCGGATATATCCATAGCGGATATTGATTGTTTTGCGGCGGCGGTGGGGCCCGGCTCATTTACGGGGGTCAGAATCGGCGTTGCAACGGTCAAAGCACTTGCTCATGCAAGTGATAAACCTTGCGTGGCGGTGTCAACTCTTCATGCTCTTGCCAATAATGTATCAGAATTTGATGGGATAATATGTCCCATACTTGATGCAAGACGCGGTCAGGCGTACAACGCTCTCTTTGAGGGCAGATGCCTTAAAAGATTGTGCGATGACAGAGCATACTCAATAGAGGAACTATGCGCGGAGCTAGGGCATACAGATAAAGAAATTATCTTCCTTGGCGATGGCGTATCTGTGTTTGAGGATTATATAAAAAATACACTTGGAAGCAAGGCTGTATTTGCACAGAGGATGGACAGAATGAACCTTGCGGCATCTGTTGCAGAGATTGGCTACCGCAAAATGCTGAGTGGAGATACTTGTAGCTACTGTGACCTTGTACCGCAGTATTTAAGACTTTCTCAGGCAGAACGCGAGAGAATGGAAAGAGGGGAGAGGGATAAAAATGAAAAAGCTTAAAAGCTTTGAAAAGCAGATAATATGCATAATTTGTGCTTTTGTTCTATGCTTTTGCAGTGTTGCGCCTGTTTTTGCGATAAACGAACTCTCAGGTCCTCAAACCATAGCCGAGGAAAAAGAAGAGAAAGAGGCTTTAGATGAAAAAGAGAGCGATGAAAAGAGCGATAAAGAGAAAAAGAGTAATTCAAGACCTGTTCTGGGGGAGGGCGAGACAGGCGTGCTTATTGATGCAGTAAGCGGACGAATCCTGTTTGAAAAGAACGGAGCAGAGAAGATGTATCCTGCAAGTACCACTAAGATTATGACGGCATTGCTTGCAATTGAGGCGGTAGAGAGAGGCGAGATCTCTATGGATACACAGATAGAGGTTACCAAGGAGATGATTGACGGACTTGACCCTGACGGAACAAACATTGCTCTTAAAGAGGGCGAGATTATGTCTCTTGAGAGGTTGCTTCACGGACTTATGATACCATCGGGAAACGATGCGGCGTGCGTTATTGCAACTCATATAGGCGGCAGTGTTGCTTCATTTGTTGATATGATGAATGGGCGCGCCGAGGAGCTTGGGGCAACGGGAACTCATTTTATGAATCCCCATGGGCTTCATGATGACGAGCATTATACAACTGCAGAGGATATGGCAAAGATTGCCCATGCGGCAATGAAATATGATAGGTTTCGCAATATAGTCGATATTGTGCATGTCAAAATTCCGCCGACAAACAAGACGGAGACAGAGAGATATTACATAAGCACAAACGGACTTCTTTCATATATGAGATATACCGACTATTTCTTTAAAGGCTCTACGGGAATTAAGACAGGCTACACAAGCAAGGCAGGAAACTGTCTTGTGTCGGGCGCAATGAGAAATGGTGTTGAATTTATAGGAGTTATCTTTGGAGGTAAGACGTCGGCGGACTCTCATTTGGACAGTATAGAGATGTTGAAGTGGGGCTTTAATAATTATGTTTCTATAGTTGCGCTTCAAAAGGATGCTATGCCGGGAGAAATCAGGGTTAAGCAGGGCAGGGGTGCCGACACCCTTACCATGTCTGTTCCTGAGGCGGTATCGGCAACGGTGCCGGAGGGGACAAAGAGAGAAGAGCTTGAAATCAGGCTTAATATTCCTGATGCGATATATGCCCCTGTGCACGCAGGTGACGAAATAGGCACGGTGTCTGTAATGTTAAATGGCGAGGAGCTCAGCTGTGGTGTGCTTTTGGCAAACAAGACCATAGAACGCAGCTTTTTCTGGCCGGTTATGGCCCTTGGCGAATGGTTGTGGAGTAAACCTCTGGTGCGAGTGGTCTCATATGTTGCAATTGCTACGGCGGTAACTCTCGTTCTGGCATTTGTATATGGCTTGATTGTTAACATAAAAAGGGCAAATCAACACAGGAAAAGAAGAATAAGATAGGTATAAAGGGTGACCATGTCGTCACCCTTTGTTATAGTTTGGAAATTATAATAAAAGCCATAAAATTTATCTTGAAAAAAGAATATTGCTATGTTATACTTACAATAAGGTTTGCACATGGCAAACATAGTGAAAGGAAGTAGAGCCTATGGCACAGAAAAAAAAGAATAAAACATCAGGCGGAAGATGGGTTCTTGCCGTGTTTGGAATGCTCCTGGTGGCAATGGGAATATTTCTGGCATCCTTTGGGTTTTCATTTAAAATGATGATGCTTCCGGAGAGGACAACGGAAAACGGAGACACCCCTGAGGCACAGATAGAGCGCCTTGAACTGGAAAACGCTAAGCTTGAAGAGGATATCAGACGCCTTGAGGAGCAGAATGAAATCCTGATGGGTGGTTCGTCGTCAAAAACATCCAGCACATCGAGAGTGGCAGGGACATCGAATAGCAGTGATGACGAGGATTAGGTGAATAAAGAATAATAAGTAACGAAATATAGAGAAAGGAAGAATTGCATTATGGAACCGAAATACAAAAGAATAATGCTCAAAATCAGCGGAGAGGCACTTGCAGGAGACAAGGGGTTTGGCCTTGAGCAGGCAACAGTTGATGCTATTGCCTTAAAAATAAAAGAGTGTTACGATATGGGTGTACAGATAGCCATTGTTGTCGGCGGCGGAAACTTCTGGAGAGGCCGCACAGGAGAAGGAATGGACCGCTCACGCGCTGACCATATGGGTATGCTCGCAACCGTTATAAACTCTCTGGCACTGCTTGATGCACTTGAGCATCTTGGCGTAGAGGGCAGAGTGCAGACAGCGATTGAAATGAGACAGATTGCCGAGCCGTATATCAGACTCAAAGCGGGCGCACATCTTAACAAGGGTAGAGTAGTTATTTTTGCCTGCGGAACAGGTAACCCATTCTTCTCAACAGATACAACCGCAGCACTCAGAGCGGCAGAGATTGATGCCGAGGTAATTCTTCTTGCTAAAAAGGTTGACGGTGTTTACGACAGCGATCCAAACGTTAATCCTAATGCTACCAAGTTTAAGGAACTCAGCTTTATGGAGGTTTTAAACCGTAAGCTTGGCGTTATGGATTCAACGGCTACGTCACTTTGTATGGACAACAATATTCCGATTGTTGTATTTGGACTTGATGACCCCGAAAACATAAAACGCGCAGTAATGGGCGAGGAAATCGGAACATATGTTGGCAAATAAAAATAGTCAAATCAGTTATGCCCAAAGTGGCAGAAGGGAGTATATGTATGCAGAATGCAGAAAATAAAATGAACAAAGCAATAGCGGCTATGGAGTCAGACTATGCATCAATTAGAGCGGGTCGTGCAAACCCCGCCATACTTGATAAAATCACAGTAGAATACTATGGCGTTGCAACACCACTTGCACAGGTTGGTACTGTTTCTGTGCCCGAGGCAAGATCTATTGTTATTCAGCCATGGGATGCAACCCTTCTTAAGGAAATTGAGAAGGCAATTCAGACATCGGATATCGGCATAAACCCCAATAACGATGGTAAGGTTATCCGCCTTAACTTCCCTCCCCTTACAGAAGAGCGCAGAAAAGAGCTCAACAAGGGTATTTCAAAAAGAGGCGAAGAGTGCAAGGTTGCTATCAGAAATATCAGACGTGATGCAATCGAGGGCTTTAAAAAGCAGAAAAAGGATAATGAAATTACAGAGGATGATTTAAAGGGTCTTGAGGAGCAGATTCAGAAGCTTACTGATAAGTTTGTGAAAAAGGTTGACGAAATCACATCTGCAAAAGAAAAGGAGATTATGGAGGTATAGTTCTTTATAATCTTTTAGTTTGGGTGTGATGTTGTGTTCTTTAGAAAAAAGGAAAAAAGTGTAGATACACTTGACTTGACTTGTGTGCCGAAGCACATCGGTATAATAATGGACGGCAACGGCAGATGGGCAAAGCGCAGAGGTTTGCCGAGAAGTGCGGGGCACAGACAGGGTGCAAAAACCCTTGAAATGATTGCCGATTACTGTGGAAGCATTGGCGTTGAGGTAATCACCGCCTATGCTTTTTCAACCGAGAACTGGAGCCGTCCTGACGAAGAGGTCAACGCCCTGATGGATTTGCTGTATGACTATCTGTCTCAGGCAAAGGAGAGGTTTGCGGACAAAAACTGCAGACTTTTAATCAGTGGTGATAAGTCAAGATTCAGTGATAAAATTCAGGCAGTTATGCAAGAGGCAATGGAGGCCACAAAGGACGGCAGCAGAATAACCATAAATCTTGCTCTTAACTATGGCGGCAGAGACGAAATTGTCCGTGCCGCAAGAGCCTTATGCGGGGATGTTGTATCAGGTGATAAGGACATTGAAAAAATTGACGAGGGAACATTTGGTGGGTATCTTGACACCGCCAATTTGCCTGAGGTTGATTTGATTATCCGCCCAAGCGGAGAGCAGAGATTGTCAAACTTTTTGCTCTGGCAGGCGGCCTATGCAGAGTTCTGGTACAGCGATGTTTGCTGGCCTGACTTTGGCGAGGGAGATATGCGCTCAGCTATTATTGATTTTCAGAAGCGCAACAGAAGATTTGGCGGAGTGTAGATAATTGGTTTGGTAAGGAGGTAAAATGATGGGGGCATCTTTTAAAAAGAGACTCTTGACGGCACTTATT
The DNA here is from genome assembly GCA_045587365.1 of Clostridia bacterium. GTDB lineage: Bacteria > Bacillota > Clostridia > Monoglobales > Monoglobaceae > UMGS1820. Next base: position 9,288 of record JAZNCD010000019.1, on the reverse strand, counting down.
GGGGTGCCGCTCATAATACTTGTGCTGCTTGGCTCAAAGCTTGTGATGGCTCTGCTTGTAATGGCGGCATCCCTTATCGGACTTTATGAATATTACAAAGCGGTTGGTCTTTTAAAGCATAAGACCTTATGCACTATTGGATATGTTGCGGCAATTGTAATTTCATCCGCGCTGTCGCTGCCCACATCGGTCTCTCTTGTTCTTGTATATGTATTTATAGTTTCCATGTTTGTTCTGATGCTTGCAGAGAATAAGCAGGGGATTGGAATGGTGCATATCGGAATGCTGCTCTTTGGTCTTGTGTACATTCCTTATATGTTGTCCCATATAACATACATAAGGGCGATGGAGTATGGAAACTTCTATGTATGGCTTGTGTTTCTGGGGGCGTTTTTGACGGACACCTGTGCCTATTTTGTAGGATGCCTGATAGGAAAGCATAAGCTATGTCCGACAATCAGCCCGAAGAAGACAATAGAGGGTGCAATCGGTGGACTTGTCGGCGGAGGGTTATCCTTTGTTGCTTATGGAGTGGTAGTAAATTACTTCTTTGATCAGGCTCTTGGAGGAAAGACGCTCAGTTTGCCACTGCTTTTTGTACTTGGATTGATTGTGGCACTTGCATCGGAGGTCGGGGACCTTGTGGCATCGTCTATAAAGAGACAGTTTGGCATCAAGGATTTTGGCGATGTATTCCCGGGGCACGGCGGAATGCTCGACAGATGCGACAGTATAATTCTTGTAGCACCCACGATATCTTTGTTTTTGTATAATGTAAATATTTTAGTATAAAAAAAGCCGGATTTTCTGTGTTTGGAAAATTCGGCTTTATATATCTTTAAAGATATATAGAAATTGCAGGGGCGGATATCATCCGCCCGAAATGGTTTCTCCTGTCATCCTGAGCGTAGCGAAGGATCTTTCTCTTTATCAATGTCAGGATTCTTCGCTTTGCTCAGAATGACAAGATTATAAACAGGCTCTTTGTTATGTTTAAATTCCAAATTTTGTTTTAACTCTCTCAAGCTTTTCAATCATTGGTCTGCCGATAAGGGCGAGGAAAAAAGCAGTTGAGATACTGTGGATAATATCAAAAGGAAATCCTGCCGCATATGATGCGATTATCATACTTAAGCTAGGCTCGCCCTGCATCATTATAACTGATGCGGGGTTTACTATTCCTCCGTATATAATAAGGGTTGCAAGAAAACCAAAGATGCAAAGCATTGGTATATTTATAGATTTACTCTTTTTGAAGAGTAGCCCCGATATAAAGCCGATGAGCCCAAAGGCAACCATTTGCCATGGGGTCCACGGGCCCTGCCCAAAAAAGAAGTTAGATACAAAGGCGGTTATGGCACCTACAAGAAAGCCTGCTTCTCCGCCAAAGCATATCCCTGCCACAATAACAATTGCCGCAACTGGCTTGAATTGGGGCACCATGTAGAAAACGCTTCTGCCTGCTATGGCAAGGGCACACAGCACGCTGATAATAACAAGCTCTCTTGCCCGAGGTTTACCCGACTCAAAGGACAGAAAAAAGGCAAAGATGGTTTCTAAAATAATCATTATGCTTGTAAAGTAGTACTTTCTGTCCTGAAGAAGTATGCTGCCTGCGAAAATCGTAAGCGGAATTGCAAGCAGAATAAGCAGAATGCCGATAATTGTCTTTTTTATAGGTATGGTTTTTGAGGCACTATCTCTTTTGGCGATGATATGTTCAGGCTCTTTTGTTCCTGAAGGATTATCGGATATAGAAGGAGGCTGCTCATTTTCCTGCAGGCTACCTCTGCAGGCAAGAATTATATCTTCCGCTAAAATCGCGCCTGGAAGAATGCCGCGAGCCATTTTATTTGCCGCGGTAGTGTAAAAAGCTTTGCCGCAGAAGAATTCTCTGGGATGTCCTGATGATGTGATGCTTCCGTCAAAGAATATGGCACATCTGTCGGCAAATTTAGCGCAAAACTCAATATCGTGAGAGACCATAATAACGGTAGTGCCCTTTGATTTCAAATTCGATATAATATCCGCAAATTCTTGCTTAAAGCAAGCATCAAGCCCTTTTGTAGGTTCGTCAAGCAATAATATCTGAGGTGACTTGAGCAGAATTTTTGCAAGGGCTGCTCTTTGTTGCTCTCCCCCCGATAAATCATATGGGTGAAAATCAAGCAGATTGTCTATTTGGCAAAGGGCGGCAATGCTCTTAATCTGTTTGTTCTTTTCTTCTTTTGGTATATCTGTATCTGTCAGCATCTCCAGAAGGTCAAGATAAACCGTGTTTTTAACAAACAGGGACTGGGGATTTTGGGGCAGTACCCCAAGTATTCCATCGTACAAGTGAGGGATTTTTGAGACACTCTCTCCGTTTATAAGCACCTTGCCCCGATAAGGGATGTTAAGCCCCGAAATCAAAGAGAGGGCAGTTGTCTTTCCCGTGGCGTTTCCTCCCACTATTGCAAAGAACTCGCCCCTAAATATTTCAAGGTTTAAGCCCTTGATTACATCAGGTACATCCTTTTCGTATCGAAAATATGCATCCTTTATACTGACAACGGTTTCCTTAAAATTCTTTGCCTTGATGACAGGGATTGCCCCTTTGTTTAATGGATTTGTTTTTGAATATTCAGTCAGCCAGAGCCTACCCTCCCCTGTTGTGAGAGGGCAGGGCAGGTTGCACTTTATCGCACTGTGAATTTGTATCGGCGCAGGAAGTGCCACAAACATCTCACTGTTGACACTGCGTAGCTCATCGCCGATTTGTCTTGGGGGACAATCTGCAATTATTTTTCCGTCTTCCATAACAATAACTCTGTCAGAAACCAAAATTGCATCCTCCAGACGATGCTCTGAGAGGATTATGGTTGTGCCAAGGTCCTGATTTATCCTCCTGACAATTCTTAAAAATTCTGCCACCGCTATGGGGTCAAGCTGACTTGTCGGCTCATCAAGTATAAGAATGTCGGGTTGCATAATCATAACCGATGCAAGGTTTAAAAGCTGCTTCTGTCCGCCGGAGAGCTCTGATACTTTTTTGTGAAACCAGTTTTGAATACCAAAAAATGATGCCATTTCAGACACTCTTGCCCTTATTTCGGAAGTGGAATACCCAAGGCTTTCAAGGCCGAAGGCAAGCTCGTGCCATACCTTATCAGTAGCAATCTGGTTGTCAGGACTTTGCATAACAAAGCCAATTTTTGCGGCATCATCTCTTGAGGAGAGAGAGCTGAGAGAGAGGTCTTTGAAGTATATCTCCCCCTTTGTATCACCAAATGGAGAAAGAGACGGTTTTAAGAGCCTGAGCAAGGTTGTTTTACCGCAGCCTGATTTTCCGCAGAGGGTTATAAACTCGCCTGAGTTTATACTAAGGCTTATATTGTCAACCGCCCTTTTGTTGCGATTTGGATATGTAAAGCTCAGATTTTGGATTTTATAAACCTCCATCTTATCACCTCCCAAAGCTCAATTATAATCGGATAAGTACAAAGCAGTAAATACGAAATAAAAACGCTTAAGTTGTAAAGAGAAGGCTCTGCCCACTCAATGGCGGGAAAGTAGAAAGCATCTATTTGCCCTTTGACAATCGCTGTAAATATGTATAAGGCATGGAATACAATCCATATAAGAGCGAAAATATCTCTCTTGGTAAAAGCAAAAATTGAGAAAGCCGTTCTGCCCCTGAGGCCAAAGCCACGGGCTTTCATACTGTCCGCAGTTTCGATGGAGTTTTCAAGCGCTTTGGTTGTCATAATTGATAAAATCGAAAGTCCGCTTTTTACCCGATTTGGAATACTTCCCTGTGTGATATTGCGCCCCATTGTTTTCTGCGTATTTGATATTGACTTAAGCTCTGCCGAAAACCTTGGTACAAACCGAAGCGTCATAGAAAAAATCAGGGACAGGGACGGAAATATTCTGCCAAACAAATATACAAGCTTGTCGCTTGTCATAATTTCGTTGAAACAGGAAAAGTGGCAGATAACACTTACAATCATTATTGCTGCTGCAAGTCCGTATGTTACGGATTCAAGGGTTATGGGGTTTCCGCTTGGCATATACCCAATAATTGTAATGCCTCTGTGATTAAACAGCGGATTGACAATCGTCATAAAAATCAGCATAGGCAGTATATAGGAAAGTGTTGACCTTGCCGATTTGACTCCCTTTATGATGACTGAATAAACAAAGGCTGAGAGCAGAGAGATAGTAAGGCACACAGGGTGCATCAAAAAGCATGAAAAGCCTATTGTAAATATAAAATATACAAGGTTTACAACAGGGTGGTAATTCTTAAATTCAATTGTTTTCATCTCTCTCGCTCCCCTCCTTTTAATCTGTCAAACTTAGCGCATAGTAAAATTCGATTTTGTCACCCTCTACTATCATGTATTGTGAACATCCGCGACTGGGGGATACCCCGTTTACTTTGTACTTCCAGCCTGACATATCGCCGCAATCAAATTCATAGAGATTAGCAATACCTTCGATGTATACACTATTGTATGCAGGGGTGTTTTCGAACTCAAGGTGAATTCCGCTATTCCTCATTTCCCTGAGAAGAACATCAAAGACGCTTTCATTATCAAAGAATTCGACCTCTTTTTCAGCAAAAATTATGCCACCTGTTGGGATAAGTCCTCTTTTTTCTTCTTTTAGAGAGTCTATGTTATTTAATATTGTATCACACCTTACCGATAAAGTGCAAAGTTTTTTGGTTTCTGCAGAAATTACATCTGTATCCTGTGAAACAGAATTATTTTCTCCCAACAAGATATCAGCTGAATCAGGTTGAACATCGTCTGCTACCGGCGTGACTTTCGGCTCGGTGTCTGGAGATGTTTTATAATCTTCAGTAATTGTATGATTTTCTGCCTTTTTATCTGTATTTGTTATTTGCTCCTCAGATGTATTTGGCAAAATATCATAAGTTGTCTTCTGCGGTGTATTACTGCACGAGGATGTAGCCAAAAGAGAGAAAATCAGCAAAAGTCCAATGAATAATCTTTTAATATAATTTTTCACTTTTTTCTCCTTGCTTATTGCTCTATAAAACGCATTAGTATTGTGGCAACCTCGGCTCTTGTAGCATACCCGTCAGGGGCAAGAAGAGAGTTGTCTCTGCCGGAGATTATTCCTGTGGCACAAGCATATTTAATTGCGTCAATTGCGTAATCCGAAATGTTTTCAAAATCATTATAGATAGAGAGGTCTGTGCCTGAATATTCCGCCATATCAAGACCTTTGTAAATGGCATAGCGGTAGATAATTACTGCTATTTGTTCTCTTGTAATATTATCATTTGGAGCAAAGTCCGTGGCAGAAACTCCGCTGACAATATTGTTTGCCGCTGCCCAGTTTATGCCATCGCTGTACCATTGGCCAGATGGAACGTCAGCAAAAACATCTGTACGGCCGATGTCTGTCGGCGTATCATATCTGTATAGAACAGTGGCAAGCATTGCCCTTGTCATATTGCCGTCAGGGTCAAAGCCTTGTTCAGTTCCCATAAAGAGATTGTTTTCGCAGACAAACTTAACGGAAGTGTAATACCAATCCTGCTCCGATACATCGGGGAAAGTATCAGGAGTAAAGGTGTTGCTTTGGTGTATATCCTGATTCTCTTTGCCTGCATTATCATTTTCTTGCTCGGTTGAGTTGTTTTCGGGCGAGGATGTCACACCTCCGCTGCCACCGCTGTTTCCGCCGCCACGTGACAGTGAAACGGTTATTTCTATAGGTGTGTGGTTTAATGCGTCATCACGGCTTATAGTTATGGTGCCTTCCTTATCTTTGTAACCATTTTTTGATACAGTATAGGAATATCTGCCATTTTCCAAATCGTACTTGTTCCCTTTGACAGGCTCGGCTCCACGCACCGAGACTTTGGCGTTTTCGGGTGTTACATTAAAGGTGACAGGACAGTTTTCTGCCCATGTGGCATAAGCCTCGTTCATAGGATAATCTGAAAAATTATATACGCATCTGTTTGTGCCTGATTTTAACATTCTATGGGCAAGAAGTCCTCTCAAGCCCTGTTCTTTTGCGAAAGCGTTGTCAAAGCCATCAAGTTCGGGTGTCGCCATAGACATTAGACCATTTATAAGATTTTCGCCTCCGTTTGTAACTGTTTCTGAGTCGATGCCAAGGGCAGCAAAACCCGCTATTGCCAGAGCAGCAGAGGCAGATTCGAAGTCCTCGGGCACTAATATAAGCCCGCTTTCAAGTTGCAGGGACTTGACTATGTCAACTCCCTCTGCGACTACTGTTTCAACATCTGTATTTGAGCCGCAATATGGTGCAAGGGCCAGAAGCATTGGCGTAATGGCGTCGGTGCCCCACTCTGTATCCTGCCATTGTTCCTTGCTATCTACAGCTATTGAGAGAAGATACTTCATTTGCGCATTTGAGGCATAGGATTTATCCTGAGAGAGGGCTATTATTATGTATGGAAGAGTATAAACGTTGGATATAGCCGAGTCGTCTTCGTCTATAAGCTCTGTCAACATTGATACAATATCAATCTTGTCAAGGTCCTTGTTATATACCTTTGATGCGTCGTATCCAAGGGCTCTCAGGGCAATTATTGTCTTTGCCAAGTTTCCTGCTGAGGGACTTTCTTCAATATCTTCAATTAATTTGTCAAGATATATTTGTTTTTGCGCATCGCATAAATAGTATCCGTTTTCTGGATAAAGCTCCTGATAAACTGCAAGGTCTGCCAATATCCAGGGGAGGTTTCCGCCTTCTTGCGTCAGGTCGCTGTCCATATAGCTTTTTGCAATATTATGAGTAATCTGTACGGATGGTCTCTCGGCAACTGTTACTGTGCAGGATGGTGCGACAATGGCAGTAACAGAGTTGTTGCCGACGGTTTTTGTTTTTTGTGCAGATATTGTGAATGTGCCGACGTCTTCGATTATAACCTCTGCATAGCCATCCGCATCTGTAACTATATCTGTGCAGGCACCATTTATGGTAATGGTTGCTCCTTCGCAAGGAGTGAAAACAGTGTTGAATTCAGAATCGTAGCCCATTTCAACAAGCGCCAGGGAGAAGGGCTCTCCTGCAGTTGTGTCTATAAGTCTTTCCTCAAAGGCGGTATATGCTTCGTTATTGGGATAACTGTTTTCCATGATATAGGCATCAATAAAGTCGCCGTCTTCTATTTCGTGCTCAAGGTTCATGACCGATTCACTTCCGCCGTTTACCTGATAACCAAAGTTATAGCTTGTATCGTTCCACAATTTATCAAGAGATAGCCCCCAACTTGGTGTGGAAGATGATGCGTAACTATTGGACCCTTTTTTGTTATGTAATGCGTGGGCGGCGGCGAGGGCATCGTCTATGTTATAGCTTTCCTTTCCGCTGAGAGAAATCTCTATGCAGGACATATCGTTGCCATTTTTGTTTTTAACAATCTCTCCGTATTTGCTGATAGAAAGATATATTGTAATGTCTGTCGTTGCCTCTTCTGCCAGCACAATGCCGGAGATGTTTGTCACACTTATCAGTGTGAAAATTGCCATAAATAATGCTAAAAATCTTTTTTTCATTTGAATCTTCCTTTCAATATGTATTTTGCATTTTTATCAAACCATTGATTTTGCGGTTCACCTCCATATGGACCGCAACAAAAAAGCTGCGGTAATTTTAAAAATTACCACAGCTGAGTTTTTCTGTGACACATCACAAATTATCTGCATAATTTTATGCAGACAAAAATGTTATCCCAAAGGCATAGCCCGAGATAACACCAAAGCAGGTCTTGTGACTTGCGCCATATGGAAAATCCGCATCTCTATGCCCTGCCTTCTCAGTTACCCAATGACCGGCTTTCGCCGACGGACATAAAAACATTTGGCGCACACACCGACAGGTATCGCAGAGGATTCTCACCTCATTCCCTTTCCACCGGATATGCCTTGGCAAAGGCCCTTTGCGGCATAACCGACACTTTGTGTGACAATATTCTTTTTTTATATGATAGCACAAAAAAGATAAAAAATCAATAAATAAATCAAACAAAAATATAAGATATCAGACATCGGGCTTTTAAAAAGTGTTGACAAACGGAAAAATCGGGTGTATAATGTATTAAACTTAAAAGAAACCGTTGAGGCAGAAAAAAGGCAGAAAAAGACTTTCCGAGCGAGTGGATGGCGGTGTGAGTTCCACAAAGATCTCCTGCGTAATATGGACTGCTGAGGGCTGCGTTAAATGCGCAGACGAAAGACTTGCGTCAGGAGTCGGGGGTATATTGGTACTCTGCTTAAGTGCACAGATAGCTGTGAAACAAGGTGGCACCGCGGATAATTTGTTATTATTCGTCCTTGACAGAGGATATGTATTTCTGTCGGGGGCGTTTTTATTTTGCAGAATGTGACAGAGATGCGTTGTTACAGGAGGAAGCCTTATGAAAATGACTGGGCGATGGCGTAGCGTAAGCTATATTTAAAAGATTGTATAAAGATATATTTAATTTCGGAGGAATATAAAATGAAGTTTAATAACATTGATTTTGATACCTATTTTAACAACTATCCTGACAAAAACGGATACTTTGGCAAGTATGGCGGCGTGTATATTGACGATAAGCTGAAGGCTGCAATGGCGGAGATTACAGATGCATATTTTTCAATTTGTCAGTCAAGAAAGTTTATTGCGGAGCTTCGCAGAATCAGAAAAGAGTTTCAGGGTAGGCCAACCCCGATTTCCCATCTTGAAAGACTTTCTGACAGTATTGGTACGGGAGTTCAGCTTTATGCAAAGAGAGAGGATTTAAACCACTCGGGTGCACACAAGCTTAATCACTGTATGGGCGAGGCACTTCTTGCGAAGTATATGGGCAAGAAGAAGGTTATTGCCGAGACAGGCGCAGGTCAGCATGGTGTTGCTCTTGCAACTGCGGCGGCGTATTTTGGACTTGAATGTGATATCTATATGGGAAGCGTAGATATAAAGAAGCAGGCACCCAACGTTGCAAGGATGAAGATTCTTGGTGCAAATGTAGTTGAGGTTACACACGGATTGCAGACACTTAAGGAGTCTGTTGATGTCGCTTTTGATGCGTATAGCAAGGAATACAATGATGCTATATACTGCATTGGCTCGGTTATGGGTCCTCACCCATTCCCGATGATGGTGCGTGATTTGCAGAGTGTTGTAGGTATTGAGGCAAGAGAGCAGTTTGTAGAACTGACAGGGCATTTGCCTAACGCAATTGTTGCATGCGTTGGCGGCGGCTCAAATGCGGGAGGACTCTTTGCGGGATTTTTAAACGACCCTGTTGAT